>RFIY01000031.1 GCA_003695505.1 Candidatus Dadabacteria bacterium
CGTGCAAAGAAATGTTGTTCACGTTCGCGGAACGATCGTTGGGGACCACGGATTGCCGAAAGCATGTCTTCAGTCAGTTCGTCCAGGCCGCGCCCCGTCCGGCAACTGGTCAGAAAAATAGGCGTGCGTTCGTCGGGGTGGCCCGGCCGCGCGAGGCGAATGATACTGCGCAGGGCGGTCAGCGTACGCCGCGCTTCCTGTTCGGCATCGGCCTTGTTGATCACGAAGGCGTCCGGGATTTCCATGATGCCGGCCTTCATGAACTGGATCTGATCGCCGGCCAGGGGTTGCATGACGAGGTAGGTGCGGTCGGCGAGGTCGCGGATTTCGATCTCGCTCTGGCCGATGCCGACGGTCTCGATGAACAGTGCATCATAGAGGTGAACCAGCAGCCGCACGGCCTGGAAGGTGTCGCGCCCAAGGCCACCGAGCTCGAGACGACTGGGCTGACTGCGAAAAAAGAGGCGCGGTTCGTCGAGCGGAAACTGGACACGCGTACGGTCACCGAGCAGGCTGCCGCCGCTGGTCGGGCTGGTCGGATCGACGGCGAGGACGGCGATGGACAGATCGTCGCTGGCGGCGATCAGCCGGGTCGCGAGTTCACCGATGAGCGTCGATTTTCCGGCGCCAGGTGTGCCGGTGATGCCGATGATGCGCGCAGCAGGCTGGCGGCCCGCGTCGCGCAGGGCAGCGAGGACCGAGCGGCGCTTTTCGGGTGCATCAGGGCGACCGTCCTCGAAGAGCGTAATCAGGCGGGCGATCGAGAAGCGATCCCGATCGAGGGCGCCCCGGACGAGTTCGTCGATCGCGGGCGGTTGCACGGGAGGTCAGGCAGCGGCTGGAGTGTGGCGATCTTCGATCAGATCGGTGATTTGTTCCATGATGTCGATCAGCTCGAAGTCGGCGGGCGTGAAGATCCGCTTGATGCCGAGGGCGGTCAGGGCGTCGAAGTCATCACGCGGGATGATGCCACCAAAGACGACGTCGATCTGGTCGGCGGCACCGTGCGCACGCAGCAGATCGAGGAGCTGGCGCGCGATTTCGAGGTGTGAACCGCTGAGGATCGAGACGCCGATCACGTCGGCATGTTCCTCGATTGCGCTCTGCACGATCTGCTCCGGTGTCAGACGAATACCGGAATAGATCACGTCGAAGCCGGTGTGACGAGCGGCAACCGCGATGACTTCCGCGCCGTTGCTGTGCCCGTCGAGTCCCGGCTTGGCGACAACGATGCGGGGCCGGTGGCCGATGCGCTCGGCGAGGTCGTCGATGCGCTTGCGCAGCGCAACGACGCGGTCGCCTTCGAGGGACAACTTCTGTCCTTCGACGCCGGTCGGCGGTCGGTATTCGCCGAAAACACGGCGCAATACGTCAGCCCATTCACCAGTGGTGACGCGTGCCAGGGCGCAGGCGATCGATGGCTCCATCATATTGCGGCCTTCGCGAGCGGCGGCTTCGAGCTCGGCCAGGGCCTGCTGCGCGGTGGCTTCGTCGCGGCGGGCGCGGGTCTGTTCGAGCAGGTCGAGGGTACGCGCGGCGGATTCGGGATCAACTTTGAAGATGCCACCATCGGCGCCGGTCAGCAGCGGAGAGGGCAGGCCGTCGGTCCAGCGATTCACGCCGACGACGGTGATCTCGCCACTGTTGATTTTGCTCATGCGCTCCGCCATCGAGCGGACGAGTTCGCTCTTGATGTAGCCGCTCTCGACAGCGGCACGGACGCCGCCCATGTCGAGTACCTTCTGGATCTCGGCGCGAGCGGCTTCCTTGAGTTCGTTGACCTTGCTTTCGATGACAGGGCTGCCATCGAACAGGTCGGGGTATTCGAGCAGGTCGGTCTCGTAGGCGAGGATCTGTTGCAGGCGCAGCGACCACTGCTGGTCCCAGGGGCGCGGCAGGCTGAGCGCCTCGTTCCAGGCGGGCAACTGCAGCGCGCGGCAGCGGGCGTTGCGGCTCAGCGTGACGCCGAGCGCCTCGATCAGGATGCGCCAGGCATTGTTTTCGGGTTGCGCTTCGGTCAGGCCGAGGGAGTTGACCTGGACGCCGTAGCGGAAGCGGCGAAAGCGGGCGCTTTCGACACCGTAGCGTTCGCGGGTGATCTCATCCCACAGTTCGGTGAAGGCCCGCATCTTGCACATTTCTTCGACGAAGCGAATGCCGGCGTTGACGAAGAACGAGATACGGCCGACGACCTGCTCGAACTGTTCATGGCTGAAACAGTCGCGTTCGCGGATCAGGTCGAGCAGGCCGATCGCGGTGCAGAGCGCGTAGGCCAGTTCCTGGACCGGTGTGGCCCCTGCTTCCTGCAGGTGGTAGCTGCAGACGTTGGACGCATTCCATTTGGGTACATTTTCGAGGCAGTATTCGTACATCTCCGCGATCATGCGCATGCTCGGTTCGGGCGGAAAAATGTACGTGCCGCGGGCGAGGTATTCCTTGACGATGTCGTTCTGGGTCGTGCCGCGGAGCTGGGCGGGATCGACGCCGCGCTCACGGGCCAGTGCGATGTAGAGGGCGAGCAGCCACATCGCCGTACCGTTGATCGTCATCGAGGTGTTCATCTGTTCGATCGGGATCTCGTCGAACAGGATATGAAAGTCATCGAGCGAGTTGATCGGCACACCGACCTTGCCGATTTCGGGGCGGGCCAGGGGGTGATCGGAGCTGTAGCCGCACTGTGTCGGCAGATCGAAGGCGATGCTCAGGCCGGTCTGACCCTTGGCAAGGTTTTCGCGATAGAGTTTGTTGGAAGCCTCGGCGTTGGTGTGCCCGGCATAGGTACGAAAAATCCACGGCCGGTCGCGCGTTGGCTTTCCGTGCTCGTCGGTCAGCAGGTGGGCGGCGCGGGCATCTGTCATCGGGTGCTCCTTGTACGATCCAGGCGGTATCGTCGCGGGGTTCGGCTACAGGATAGCAAATGTTGAAGCACGATTCAGGCGGCGGCCCGCCGGACGCCATTGTCGCATTTGCAGCAAAGGGCGGGCCGATGTTTCACGTGAAACGTGCGCCGTCAGGCGCCAAGGCGTTTCAGAAGATCGGCGACCGTCTCGTCGTCGAAAAAGCGAATCGTCAGCGTCCCGCCCTTGCGGGCCTTGCGCAGCTCCACCGGCGTGCCGAGCGCCGTTTCGATACGCTTGCGAATGTCCTCCCAGTCGGGATCGAGGCTGGCGCTCTTCTTGCGGGTCTTTGGCCGGGCACTGCGGTCGCGTGACAATTGCTCCGCCTCGCGTACGGTCAGTCCCTGCTCGACAATCTCGCGGGCCGCGGCGATCAACTCGGCGCGGTCGCGTATGCCGAGCAGTGCCCGGGCGTGCCCCTCACTGAGCGATCCGGCTGCGATGAGTTCCTGGACCTCTTCGGGGAGGCCCAGCAGGCGAATCTTGTTGGCGATGAAGGGGCGGGACTTGCCAATCCTGGACGCCGCCTGTTCCTGCGTGAGGCCGAAGGTGTCGATCAGCTGCAGGTAACCGCGCGCCTCCTCGATCGGGTTGAGGTCGGCGCGCTGCACGTTTTCGATCAGGCCGAGCTCGAGCTGTTCATCGTCGGACACATCGCGGACGAGGACGGGCACCTCGGTCAGGCCTGCCTGGCGCGCCGCGCGCAGGCGCCGTTCTCCGGCGATCAGCTCGAAACGGTCACCGCGCGTCAGGACGACGAGCGGTTGAAGGATGCCGTAGCGTTCGATGCTGCGCGCGAGTTCCGAAAGGGAGCGCGGGTCGAAGTGGGTCCGCGCCTGATAGGTCCCCGCATCGACGCGGTCGATCGGCACGAACTGGACGCCTGTTCCGGAGCCCTGGTCAGCACCCGAACTCTCGGGCTGCTGGGGGATGAGCGCGCTGAGGCCGCGGCCCAGTGCCTGGCGCCGCGGACGGCTTGAACGTTCCGCCATGGAGATCCTCGTTCCCGGTAGATTGCCTCGCTGCATGGCATTATCGCGAAAAGTGCGCCGCCAGGCAACGCGTCGCGTTGTTTCACGTGAAACAACCGAACCAACATGTTCGCCCGTGCTACGATAATTTTCGCAATGACGCACATACTTGCCATCGTCAATCAGAAGGGTGGGGTCGGCAAGACGACCACATCGGTCAACCTCGGTTCCGCGCTGGCCCGGCTCGGGCAGCGGGTCCTGCTCGTGGATCTGGATCCGCAGGCCAATGCGACAGGCGCCATCGGTTTTCAGCCACCGCCGCAGCCAGGCGTATACGAGGTGCTGATGCAGGACGTCGGACTGGATGATGCCGTCATGCCGACGGAGGTTGCCGGCCTTGAGGTACTGCCGGCGCATCCTGACCTCGCCGGCGCGGAGGTGGAGCTTGTCCCGGCTATTGCACGCGAGCAGCGCTTGCGGCAGGCATTCGCGGAACAGCCGGAACGTTGGGATGTGGTGCTGATCGACTGCCCGCCGAGTCTCGGCCTGCTGACGGTCAACGCGTTGACTGCCGCCACCGGCATTCTCGTCCCGCTCCAGTGCGAGTATTTCGCGCTCGAGGGCCTCGGACGTCTGCTTGAGACCGTGCGCCTTGTCCAGGGAAGCCTGAATCCTGCGTTGTCTCTGACCGGCATCCTGCTGACGATGTTTGACGCTCGTAACAACATCTGTCATCAGGTCGCCGAAGAGGTGACCGGGCATTTTCACTGGGACGTCTTTGAGTCGGTGATTCCCCGAAACGTTCGCCTGAGCGAGGCGCCAAGTTTCGGCAGGCCCATCGACCTCTACGATCCCGAATGTCGGGGGGCGCAAAGCTATGCCGATCTGGCGCGCGAGCTGCTCAACCGGCTGACCGGTGCGCCGGCGCCGGGCGAGGCCATCAACCACTGAACTTCATGCGCATCGTTTCGCTGTTGCCCAGCGCAACGGACATCGTTGCCGCGCTCGGTGCCGCCGATCAGCTCGTCGGGGTGTCGCACGAATGCGACCATCCTGCCGCGCGGGGCAGGCCCATTCTGACGCGCGCGTCGGTTGACCCGAACGCGGATCACGCCGCAATCGATGCGGCCGTGCGTGATACGCTCGCGGAGGGGCGCAGCCTGTATCAACTCGACGGCACGCAACTGGCCAGTCTGCAGCCGGATCTCGTCATTACGCAGGCGCTCTGTGATGTCTGCGCCGTCAATTATTCGACCGTCGAGCGCGTGGTCGCCAGTCTCGACCCCGCGCCCGATCTGATCGACCTCAATCCGGGCGGGTTGCAGGATATTCTCGACGACGTGCGCCGTGTCGGGCGTGCGCTTGGACTGGAAGGTGCCGCGGCGTCGATTATTGAGCAATGCCGGGAACGGCTTCGTAACCTGAGACTGCCTGTTCGCACGATGCGTGTCCTCGCGCTGGAGTGGCTGGATCCCTGGTTTGTCGGTGGGCACTGGGTGCCGGAACAGATTGCGCTCGCCGGGGGGACGCCCGTGGCAGGTTTTCCGCGATGCCCGTCATATACCATCTCACCGGGCCAGATTGCCACCGCGGAGCGGGTTGACCTGGTGGTCGTGATGCCTTGCGGCTATGATCTCGATGCCGCTGCCGCGCTGACGGAAGCGTATCTCGACGCGTTGCGATCCGTGCCGGCGCTGCAACATGCGCCAATCGCTGCTGTCGATGCCAACCGCTTTTTCAGCCGCCCGTCACCGGCGGTCTTCGATGGTATCGAGGTGCTGGCAGCGCTGTTCGCGCGTGACGACCCACGCGGGCGTTGGGTCGAATTCAATCCCTGACGGGTCCATCCGGCCGAACGTGACGTTCGTTGCGCAGGACGATGACGAGGTCACGAACATTCGCGCCCGTTGGTCCGGTTTCGACCAGCCACCGCTGCCGCCGGAAGAAGCGATCGCTGTCGAATTCTTCGAAGGCGCGTTCAGCTTCCAAACGATCGAACGGGCCGGGTAACCAGAACGCACCGGCGCCATCGCTGGCGCCATCCTTGCCGTCGGTCGCCAGCGCCAGTAGCGGGGCAGGGTGCCCCTTCCAGTCCGCCAGACCATAACTCAGGACGAGTCGGCCAAGGCGTCCGCCCTGCCCGACGGTGCCGTCTTCGGGCAGCGTGACCACGGGCTCGCCGCCAAAGAGGAGCACATCTGCTGCGCTTTGTTGCGTCCGTTCAGCAATGTTGCGCCCAACCGCGGCGGCGTCGCCCGAAAGCGCCTCGGGAAAGACTTCCACATGCAGCCCATCGCGCCGCGCAACCCTGGACGCCGCTTCCAGCGCGGTCTGATTCGCACCTGCCAGAATACGCAGGCCGTGCCAGTGGTCAATGCGTTCGGGGGAATTTGGATCTTCCCAGGGCCGGTTCGGGAAATGTTGCTGAAACCAGATTCGCCCATCGTCGCTGGTTGGAAACGGGCCAGGATCCATCGGGCCGGATCCGACCAACGTCTCGCAACCGGGCGGAACATCCGAATGAACCGCAAGCGCAACCCGTCGTCGGCCGGCCATATCCAGGGCTCGGCCGCCTTTGAGCGCAGACCACTGCATGCGCACGTTGTTGATGGCGACGATGTCGAGACCAGATCCGAGCAGATCCTTGCTGGCCGCCACGATCTCGGTGCTCGACCAGGGCGGACGAGCGAGCTCGATGGCCGCACTGGCGCCACCGCTGGCAAAGACGACGAGCGGTGCGCGTGGCTCAAGCGAGCTCAACCAGTCGCTGAGCAGCAGGCCAGCGCGGAACGATCCCCGTCCAGGGATCGGGTGCTCACCGCAAATTGTGCTGTTCAGACGGCCGTGCTGGTAGCCGGTCGCGGTGAACACCCGCACATCCTGCGGTGCCGGTGCCCGGGCGAGCCACGCCTCGACGTGAGCCTCGGCGGCCTTGCCGTAGCCAAGGACGTAGTACGAGCCAGGTGCAAGCGTCCAGTCGGCATGTTCGAGCGTCTTTTCGACCGTGGCAGCGACCGCCTTCGGCGCGACGGCGCGGATCGCGACATCTCCGACGGCGCGCAACCAGCGGGCTGCGGGAGGTTGCGCCGCTGATGCGCGGGGCGCCATCGTTCAGATTCGCGACTGGATCGCGGTGCGTAATGCCTCGATGGCTGCATCCGCGCGCTCCGGATCGCCGCCACCGCCCTGCGCGGATGTGGCCTTGCCTCCGCCGCGCGCACCCATCGCCGCAGCGGCTTCGCGTAGCAGCTGACCCGCCGGCAATCGTTCCGCAAGCTGATCTGGCGCAGACAGGAACAGTGCGGGCCGCTCGGCCTTGCTGATCAAAAAGACGATGGCATCGGGTGCGGCGTTGCGCACCTGATCGGTCAATGTCCGCAGTGCATTGATGTCCCCGTCCGGTACGCAGCCTGCAACCAGCTCGATGTCACCGATCTTTTCCAGGTGGTCCGCGAGCTGATCGGCGAGGTTGCCGGCCGCCTTCTGCCGCAGCCTTTGCAGCTCGCGTTCGGTTGCGTCAACCTGTTCGAGCAAATGATCGATACGCCGAATCAGGTCGCGTCGGGGTACACCGAGCCGTTCCGCGATGGTGTTCAGTTGTTGTTCGAGGCCGCGTACGCGTTCGAGGGCGATGTCGGCGGTGACAGCCTCGACGCGTCGAACGCCGGCAGACACACTGGCCTCGCTGTCAATGACGAACACGCCGATTTCACCAGTGCGGCGAACATGGGTCCCGCCGCACAACTCGATGCTCCAGCCGCCGATATCGACAACGCGCACCGTAGCCCCGTACTTGTCGCCAAAAAATGCCATCGCGCCGCTCGCGACCGCTTCGTCATACGGCATCTCGCGCGTCTGGACCGCGAGATCCGCCCGAATCTTTTCGTTGACGATGTCTTCGATGGCCTGCTGTTCCTCTGGGGCCAGCGCCGCGAAATGACTGAAATCGAAGCGAAGCCGTTTCGGCTCGACCAGCGAGCCGGACTGGCGCACATGCGTCCCAAGAACCTCGCGTAGCGCGGCCTGCAACAGGTGTGTCGATGTGTGGTGCGCCATCGTGTGCGTGCGCCACCACGGATCAACGACCGCCTGGACTTCCGCTTCGGACGGCGGCGCCTGTTCTCCGCGTGCCAGATGCACATAGACATCTCCCTGCTTCTGGACATCCTCGACCGTCAAGTGGTGGTCGCCCCAGCGCAGCGTGCCGCGGTCGGCCACCTGGCCGCCGCTTTCCGCGTAAAACGGCGTTTTATCCAGAACGATCGCGTAGCTGTCCTCTCCGCGAGGCTCCACTGCGATGACATGGCCACGGTCTTCGAGGAGATCATAACCAGTGAACCGGGTCTTCGGCAGCTCGCTGAAGCTGGTGTCTCCGGTACTCGTGTCCTTGCGCGCGGCGCGCGCCCGTTCACGTTGCTGCTGCATGCACTCGTCAAAACCGGCCTGGTCGATCTGCAGACCTTCTTCTCTTGCGAGCAGGGCGGTCAGATCGACCGGAAAACCGAACGTGTCATAGAGCCGGAACACGACCTCGCCGGGAATCGTATCGTTGCCGGCGGCGCGGGCGGCCTCCGCGGCCTCCGCGAACAGTGCCAGGCCGCGATCCAGCGTTTCGCCGAACCGTTCCTCCTCGAGGCCGACGACCCGTTCAATGACGTCGCGGTGCTCGGCCAGTTCCGCATAAATCGGGCTCATTTCATCGATGACGGCGTCGCAGACGGCGGCAAGAAACGGTCCCTTCGCGCCGGCCTTGCGCCCGTAGCGAATCGCCCGACGCATGATGCGGCGCAGCACGTACCCACGCCCCTCATGGTCAGGCAGTACCCCGTCCGCGATCAGGAACGTCATGGCGCGTGC
>RFIY01000263.1 GCA_003695505.1 Candidatus Dadabacteria bacterium
CAGGGTGCGCAGAAAGCAGGAATGCTCGATGCGTGGCTCGGATTGCCCTCGGTACGGGAATCGGTACGACTCGCCGAGGATCTTCTGTCGGCGCCACTCGGCACCTGGATGCGCGAAGGCCCAGACGAAACCTTGCGTGAAACCGCGTGGGCCCAGCCTGCGCTTCTGGCGCTGGGTGTACCGATCGCGCGCGAGCTGATCGAGCGTGGACTACCCGTCGTTGCTGCGGCCGGCCACAGCCTCGGCGAGCTGACCGCACTGACGGCGGCCGGCGTATTCACCCTGGAACAGGGCATTCGCCTGGCGCACGAACGTGGCCGCGCGATGCAGGAGGCCGTTCCGATTGGTCAGGGTGGCATGGCGGCCCTGCTCGGCGTCGACGATGCGGCGCTCGCGACCGTACTCGAACGCGCGCACCGTTTCGGTGTGATCGTCGCTGCCAATGAAAACGCACCGGGCCATACCGTCGTCAGCGGAGAGGCCGCAGCCCTTGCGGCCGTGCGCGAACACGCTTCGGACTGCGGCATACGCCGCGTCGTCCCGCTGCCCGTTTCCGCGCCATTTCATTCGCCATTGATGGCGCCCGCCGCCGAACGGCTGCGATCCCTGCTTGCCGAAACACCGCTGGCTGAGCCCGCGTTTCCCGTCTGGAGCAATGTACATTGCGCGCCATACCAGGACGTCGGACAAATACGGGACGCGCTGGTCGAACAGATCACCGCACCAGTGCGCTGGACGACGCAGGTCTCCCGCATGTATGAACGTCTGTCCGACAGTATCGCGGTCGATGTCGCACCGGCTGGCGTACTGAGCGGATTGCACCGTCGCATACGCGCGGACTGGCCGATCCAGCGATTGCAGTCGCCGGCCGACCTGGATGTCATCGCCGAGCGCGCGGCATGAACCAACGACGAACGGCGCTGATCACGGGCGCATCCGGCGCCATCGGCGCGGCCTGCGCATACCGGCTGGCGCGGCAAGGCTGGGATCTGCTGCTGCATTACCGTACCGAAAGGGACGAAACGCTGACAAAAAACTGCACGGACGCTGGCGCAAGGGTTGGCTGGTGGCAGGCCGACCTCTCAGAGGACGACTGGACCGACAGCCTCCGTGACCAGCTTAAGGACAGCGGCGAAGTGACTGGCATCGTCCACGCCGCAGGCAATACCGGCGAGGGGCTGATCGCCCGCGTCAGCGACGACCAGATCGACCGGACACTTGCCATCCACGTCCGCGCAGCCGCGATCATCGTCCGTGAATGCTCACGACACCTCTTGCGCGCCCGTTTCGGCCGCATCGTACTGATCGGCAGCACCGTCGGTTTATCGGGCAACGCCGGGCAGAGCATCTATGCAGCCGCAAAAATGGGCCAGATCGGACTGGTTCGCGCCTGGACCCGCGAAATGGCCCGACGGGGCATTACCAGCAACGTCGTCGCGCCCGGCTGGATTGAAACTGACATGACAGTTGATATACTGAACCGCAACAGAGATGCGCTCGAAAATGAGATCCCGGCGGCGCGCATCGGGCAGCCAGACGACGTCGCCGCGGCGGTGGCGTTTCTGATGACGGAAGAGGCGGGGTATATCAGCGGCCAGACCCTCCCCGTCAATGGCGGATTGTGGATGGTGTAACGGGCAAGCGGATTACGGAGAACAACCAATGGCAGAACAAGGCGATATCTTTACCCGGGTAACCGAAATCATTTCGGACAAGCTGGCAATCGATCCGAAGCAGATCACCCCGGAAAGCACCTTTACCGAAGACCTGGGCGCGGACAGCCTCGATGTCGTGGAGCTCCTGATGGCTCTCGAGGACGAGTTTGGCATACACATCGAAGAGGAAGAAGCCGAGCAGATTGAGTCCGTCCGCGATGTCATCGCCTTCATCGAAGAGCACGTCTGACGAACCTGAGGCGCCCCGCCATCGGCGGGTAGTCATTTCGGGTATCGGTGTCTTTTCGCCTTCCGGGGTCTCGGTTGGCGAACTCGAACAGCAGATCTTTTCTGGTCGCAGCGCGTTGCGCACAGAGACTTTTCGTTCGTCTGTCGACGAATGTATCTGCGCGGTCGCCGCAGCACCGGAAGTCATTCCCGGTCTCGACAGCCGTCAGCGCCGGCGGCTGGATCGGTTCTGCCAGATGGCGCTCTATGCGGCCTGCCAGGCCAGCGAGGAAGCGCGCCTGACCGCGAGCGGGTTTCCGGCGACTTCCGGCATCTTTTGGGGCAGTGGGTTCGGCGGCATTATCTCTCTGACCGAGCAGCTTGAGATCCTTCAGCAGCGCGGGTGCAGGCGCGTATCGCCACTGGTCGTGCCAGCCGTCATTGCCAACGCCGCCGCGGCGCATATTGCAGAGACATTTGAGATCAGGGGCCCGTCGCTGACATTTACGACGGCCTGCGCCGCGAGCGGGCAGGCGATTGGCGAAGCGTGGACACGAGTCGCCAGCGGTGAACTCGATGTGGCGATCGCGGGCGGATCGGAAGCCGCGCTGACAACGATTGCCGCCGCCGGTTTCCTGAACGCCCGGGCACTGGCAAGACAGGCAGACGACGTGCGGCCATTTGGCGAGGGCCGCAGCGGCTTTGCGCTGGCCGAGGGCGCCTGCGCGCTGATCCTGGAGCCGCTCGAACAGGCGCTGGAACGTCGCGCCCCCGTATACGCCGAGGTGCTTGGCTACGGAACCGCTACAGACGCCTGGCACATCACCGAACCCGACCCGAAAGGACGCGGCGCCGAACGCGCCATTCGAGAAGCATTGCGCAGTGCCGGGCTTCATCCCCGAACGATAGACTACGTCAACGCGCACGCAACCGGCACGGTCGTGGGGGACCGTGTCGAGGCAGAGGTTATCGCTCGCGTCTACGGAACTGGCGAAGAGGCACCCACCGTTTCCAGCACGAAGGGACTGACCGGCCATCTGCTCGGCGCGGCCGGCGCGATCGAAGCAGCCGTCACCGCGCTGGCGCTGCGCACCGGACTGCTGCCCCCAAACACGCCGGTGGACACTCCGGGCGATGATTGCCCCGTGCCACGACTGGCCCGCCCGGGCGACCGACAACACCTGCATACAGCCACGTCGCACGCCTTCGGATTCGGCGGCGTCAACACCTGCATCGTCCTGGGCCAGCCAGACCTGCGCATCGAACATCACTGAGGCCATGAAATCCGAAGGTCCCGCCCAACGCATCGTCATTGAAGAGCGCCATCCCGCCTGGCGGGGGCGGACCGAGCTGGGCGCAATGTTGTCGATTCCCTGCGGCGCGTATGACGATCAGACCTTCGCAATGTTCGATGCGTACCTGGAAAGGCTGCAATCCGCCGGGATCGAACGTTGCATCATGTTCAGCCAGCCGCTACCCGACACGCCGATCCCGCGTGGCAAGGCCGCGCGCAGACTGTACGCCCTGCTGCAGCAGGAGCGCGGACGGTTCGTCGCCGTCGTCAACGCGATCCACGGAGACAGCCTGTGGCGAAGGGCCGCCAGAGCCTTCCTGAATCGGCTCGTCACCGCATACGATGACCATCCGATTGCCTGGGTTCGCGACGTCCGCGATGCCGCGGACTGGGCATGGCAGATCGCGGAACGGCAGCAGATCGTTCTACCGGCGAGCAATCCGGCCGAATTACACGACTGGCTGGACCGGGGCCTCCGCGAGCTTACCGCCGAACCTGAGGCGGCGCCGTAAGCGGGCCGCCGGTCACATCTCGGCCCGAATCGGCCACATCCGCTCACCCAGCTTCAGGCAAGGCGTACCATCGCCGTCTTCGTCAAGCCAGGTTGCCAGATCCGCGACCGCCGTTCGCGTCAGTCGCGCCGCGTGCCCGCGTCGCTCCGTATCTCCGTACCGCCCGCAAGCGACCGTTGCGACGAGACCTCCGTCCGGGCGTAGCAGCAGACCATCATCCGGGAGCGGCTCAACAGAGCCGTCTCCGAGCTCGAACATCAGCGCACCGTTCTCCGCGAATACATGGCGCACGATCAGCGGCGTGTCCTCGAACTCGACCAGCACGCGTTGCGGCCCGTTGACAATCCAGTATTGCCCCTCGCGGTTGCGCATCAGATGGCGCCAGAGAAAGGCCTTCAGCTTCGGATGGGTAATCGGGCCGTCGCCGATCAGCCATCGCCCCTCGCGGTCAAGCCGCAGCACGCCCGCAGCAATCAGCCGGTCAGGAATCTGATCGACCGATTCGACGGGATGGTCAGGCTGTTCTGGAATCCGCAATGGCATCTTGATATGATCCTGAAAGCTTGCGCCAACGACAGCGAAAGGACGTTTTGTGGAATTCGCCCGGATGCATCCTGGTTTTTTCCTGTACTACACCCGTGGGCTGTTGCTTTCGGTACCGACCGACGCCTACGATGATGCATCGTTCGCGGCCATGGATCAGGCCGTGGCGCAAATACGCGCGTCTGGATGCGACCGGCTGATGCTGTTCAATCAACCGTTCCCGGGAACACCGATTCCTCGTGGTGACGCTGCCCGCCAACTGCGCGCCCTCTTCCAGCGAGAACGCGACCTGATTACGGCCGTCGTCAACGCCATCCCGGGCACCGGCTTCTGGGTCAGCGCCGCGCGGGTCTTTTTGCGCGCGCTGTCGCTGGCGTATCGAGACCGCCCCATCACCTGGTGCCAGGATGTGCGCGAGGCGTCCGCCTGGGCACTGCGCCAGGCCGACCTGCTCGGACTGGACGTGCCATATACCGATCCTGAGGATCTGGCGCGCTGGCTCGAACGCGGCCTGAAAGAGGCGGGCTTTCCCGGGTTGGGCTAGCGTGTGCGGCTGGGCTTCGCACACATTACGCGCAATCAGAACAGGAGCGGCGAGACTCGAACTCGCAACCTCCGGATTTGGAGTCCGGTGCACTGCCAATTGTGCTACGCTCCTCGAAGTCGCAAAGGACACATTGTAGATATAATCGACCATTGACTGCAATTCGCGTCCGATCTGATTCAACGCCGACGATGTACACGGTCCGACAATGACTGAAGTAGAGACGAAATTGCTGGCCGAGAAGTGGTGGGAACGCGTCCGCGCAAGCTACCCGGACGCCTGGGCCATGATCGCGGCCATCGGCATCGTCGTCAATCTGGTTGTGATCCCTGTCGACCTGATGAACATGACAGGGTCGTATCACAATGTGATCATTGGGCTACGTTGCGCGGCAGCAGCCTGGTTCGGCGTGATGTTCGTCGTCGCGCGACGATATCCGGACTGGCTTCGCAGATGGTGGCTGACAACCCTGCTCATCTCGTTCGCCTTCTTCTGCCTCGTCTACACGGCGATCAGTCTGATGGTCAATGGCATCCAGAACCACTACTACGCCGCGATCATCGAGGTCGAGTTCATCGTCGCAACCTTCGGGATGCTCCCTGTACTGCCGTTTGCCGTCGCGACGATCCTGCTGAATGTTCTCTACATCGTCACCCACCAGGCGGCCGGCGCGATCGCAAGCACCTCGGAACTGATTACGTTGACCACGACACTTGGCATCTGCGCCGCGCTCGCAATCGTCACACTCGCCCGGATGATTCGCGTGCAACTTGGCGGATTCGCGGAGCTGCTGGAACGTCAAGTCCTGTCGCGCGAGCTGGAGGACCGTGTTGCGGCCCAGACCTTGCGACTGCAACGCCTGAACCGCTACCTGAACGATCAGATCGAAGCGCACCGTCGCAGTCTGTCGCGAGAGTTGCACGACGATCTGGGGCAACTGCTGTCCATCATCGTGCAAACGTCGAACGCGCTCGCGCCGGCCGCCGAGAAACTCGATGCGAGCGATCGCGAACGCTTTGCGTTGCTCCAGGATGTCAGTGCACGCGCCGTCGAGTCGGTGCGCCGCCTCGCCGCCGAAAACAGCGCCCCGGCCCTGGCCGAGCAGACTCTGTCGGCAGCCATCCGCGCCGATGTTCGGCGCATCGAATCGGCCGGCACGCTGTCTGTTGGC
>RFIY01000264.1 GCA_003695505.1 Candidatus Dadabacteria bacterium
ATATTGACGTAGACGCGATGTGGCGCTCTGCCGACATGATCCAGGTCAAGAAGGGCCTGCTCGAAGTCTACGCCGGCGGCGGCCTGGGCTTCAACCGCTACCGCGTCAGTCTGTTTCTCGTCAAGTCGACGTCCCGCTGGGGCGAGCTTCGCTTTCCGGTCGGCGCGCAGTACTATCTGGCCTTCAAGGCCATTCCCGTATCGTTCTTCGCCGAAATCGTGCCCAAGATGATATTTACCAAGGGCAGCGCAAGCGGCGACGGCACCTTCGATCTGGGCGCGCGCGTCCACTTCGGCAGGCTCAAGGACCGGGGCAAATAGCATCCGCTTCTTGCGCGCGTCTGGTCGCGCGGCTCCTGGGTGAACTGCGAATCCTGACACGGAAGGTGGTTGCTGCGGCGGGGGGACGCCGGTAGCGGTCGCAGCGATTAACAGCGCTGACGGCGCTGGCGCGGCGCTATCCCGTCGCGTCGTCCGCCGATTCTCGAATCAGGTGGCGGGCGATGATCCGGCCAAGATCACGCAGTCGAATCGGTTTGACCAGATAATCCGTGGCGCCGCCCTGCTGGGCTGCGGCGCGGACGATTTCACTGTCCTGCGCCGAAATGATGACGACCGGAATCGCCGCAAGCGCGGGCGGCAATTGCTTGCGCGCCTCCAGAAACGCGATGCCGTCCATACCGGGCATCCGCAGATCGAGAAATACCAGGTCGATATCGGGGTTCCGCTGCAGTACATCCAGACCCTCGCCGCCATCTCTTGCCTCGAGAATTTCGTAGTCGCCGTGGCGCTTGAGGACCCGTTCGAGCATTCGCGGTACAAGTTCACTGTCGTCGATGACAAGAAGTCGTGTGGTCACAGGCCCCCCTCGATCTGTAGCTGGTCTGATGTCGCGCGTTTGCTGAAAAGTGTCGTGAGCATAGCCATAGCTTAACATGCAAACGAGGTTTGGCAAGTGGTCATATTCCAGACTTGCTGGGCGCGAGACCCGGTGATGCCCGGTCAGATCCGGTTAGCTTCGGCGACCTGCTCGTTGAGTGTCCAGAAGTCCCAGACGACGCCGATGAGCAGCAGGCCTCCGGTGAGCAGATAGATCAGCCCCGAGAACCATTTGCCCAGATAGAAGCGATGCACCCCGAAGACGCCCAGAAACGTCAGCAGAATCCACGCCAGATCGTATGAATATCGTCCGGGCGGGTAACGGCGGTCCGCGGCGCGATCCATGGACGGGATCAGGAACAGGTCGATGAACCAGCCGATGCCGACGAGGCCCCCGGTCAAAAACCAGATGGTACCGCTCACCGGTTTCCCGTAGTAGAAGCGGTGACTTCCTGTAAATCCGAAGATCCACAGGCAATAGCCGATCAGCAAGCTATGTGAATCGTGTTCTTCCTGCTGGCCCGTCAGGTCGATCACCATGTTGGCAGGTTCCCCCGGTTGGCGTACTCCTTGTCTCAATCCTACAATACAACCATGTCTTTTGCATTCGAGCCCGAATGGTTTCCGCGTCCGGCGGATCTGGAGAAGAGTAACCTTGCACGGCAGCTTGCCGCGCTGGGTATGGACTACGATGCGTTCTTGCGCTGGTCCGTGGATGAGCCAGAGGCGTTCTGGACCGATACACTCGAACGGATCGGCATCCGCTGGCTTCGGCCGTTCGATCGCGTCCTGGATCTGTCGGATGGCCCGGAATGGGCGCGCTGGTTCATCGGTGGCGAACTCAACATCGCTGATTTCACCGTCCTTCGCCATGCCGAGGAAAGCCCTGAGCGAGTCGCGATCTGCGCGCGACGCGAGGACGGCACGCGGGTAGAGCTGAGCTGGCGTGAGCTGGCCGAGCGTGTGCAACGCTTCGCCGGCGGCTTGCGCGAGCTGGGGATTGGACGCGGTGACGCGATCGGTCTGCACCTGCCGATGGCCGAGGAGGTCGTGGTGGCGCTGCTTGCGGCTGCGGCCATTGGCGCGGTCGTCGTTCCGCTGTTCACCGGTTACGGCGCGGATGCCATCGCGACTCGCCTGCGCGATGCCGATGCCCGCTGGTTGATCACGGCAGACGGATTTCATCGCCGCGCCCGGGCCGTTTCTCTGCTCGATGCCGCGCGCGAGGCCTGCCGTGACCTGGACGTGCGCCGGATCGTTGCATCACGACTCGGCGCGGTCGCGCTGGACGGCGACGAAATCGCGTTCGAGCGGCTGCTCGAAGCGGATCCCGTCTCTCCCGAGCCATTGCCGTCGGATACGCCTTTCATGCTGATCTACACCTCGGGAACGACGGGTCGTCCCAAGGGGACCGTGCACGTTCACGCTGGGTTCCCGGTCAAGGCCGCGCAGGACATGTATCACCTGTTCGATGTGCAGCCTGACGATGCAATGTACTGGCTGACCGACATCGGCTGGATGATGGGACCCTGGCTGATTCTGGGGTGTTTGACGCTCGGCGCGAAGATGGTCCTGTATGACGGTGCGCCGGACTACCCGGAGCAGGCCGCGACATGGCGGCTGTGGGCCGACGAAGGCGTTTCGATCGCGGGCGTGGCGCCCACGTTCATCCGGGCAATCATGTCCCATCCGGAAGCCGAACCCGCAGGCATCGATCTGAGCCGGCTGCGGATCCTCGGCTCAACGGGCGAACCCTGGAACCTGGAACCATGGCGCTGGACACTGAAGCATCTTGGCGACGGCCAGGTGCCGATCATCAATTATTCAGGTGGAACCGAAATCTCGGGCGGGATCCTTGGTTGCGTCACGTTGCGGCCGATCAAGCCGATGTCTTTCAATACCGCCGTGCCCGGCGTGTCGGCCGATGTCGTGGACGACGCTGGCAAACCGGTGCGGGGCGAGGTCGGCAATCTGGTGATCCGTACGCCCAATCCTGGCATGACGCGCGGATTTTTCAGGGATCCTGAGCGCTACATCGAAACCTACTGGTCCCGATTCCCCGGTGTCTGGGAGCACGGCGACCTCGTCTACGTGGACGACGACGGGTACTTTTTCATCACGGGCCGTTCCGATGACACGATCAAGGTCGCAGGAAAGCGCCTTGGTCCGGCCGAGATGGAGTCCGCGGCCGTCGAACATCCGGTTGTGGTCGAGGCTGCGGCGATTGGCGCTCCGGATGCACTGAAGGGCCAGGTGCCGGTACTGTTCGTGGTTCTTGACCCGCAGCATAAGGCGACGCCGGAGCTGCTCGACGAAATTCGCAATTTTGTCGGCCAGGTCGTCGGCAAGGCGCTGCGTCCGGCCGCCGTGTATGCCGTCAGCGACCTGCCGCGAACGCGCAACGGCAAGATCATGCGTCGCGTCGTTCGCCGCGTCTACAACGGAGAAGATCCGGGGAATCTTGCAGCGATCGTCAACCCGGAGACGATTGATGAGATCCGCGCGCTGCGCGCCTGATTTCGCCACCATGCATTGACTGTGCGTCTTACTGGCCTGCTGATATGCGCCGTCGTCGCGCTTCAGGCCGCGAATGTAATCGCGGCAGAAGCGGTGACCGACGGCGCTGCCGCCGTCGCTACGGATGCCGCTCAGACGGCGACGACGGTCGTTAGCGCGGCGACTGACGCCGTCGCCGCAGGCGAGCCGGCGCGGCTTACGGATGCCGCGGATGGCGTGACCATCAACGAAATCCATGTTGAATTCACGGGTAACGGGTATGGACGTAATCCACGCGTCATTCGCCGTGGACTCGATATTTCCGTTGGTGCGGTTCTGCACCCGGATGAATTGTGGCGACGCGTGCAGCGGATCCGCAATCTCGAGATCTACTCGTCGGTTACGGTGGAAACGAGCGAAGCTCCATCGGGTGTGTCGCTGACGATCAGTCTGGGCGATCGCTGGAGCATCAATCCGATCATCCGCCCCTTTTTTGGCGGGAAACAATTTCTGCTCGAAATCGGCGTCCGCGACAGCAACCTTGCCGGTACGCATCTGAATGTCGCCGGTTGGGTCGGGCCATATATCAGCGAGGCGTCCAAAGGCGTCGTTGGCGGTGCCGAACTGCACGACCCGGCATTTCTGCGCAATAGCGATCTGTATGTCCGGGCACAACGAAGGTTCTGGACAGACCCGTGGTACACGGCACGGCACCCGCAAACGACCGTCGAGGCTGACTCCGTTGCGACCGACATCGAGCTGCGGCTGACGCTCAGCGACATCGTCCAGCCGCTGCTGCTGCTGGGATGGGAGCGGCGAATGTACAGCTGGCTCGGCGCGACCAGTGCGGTCGTCCCCGGAATTGACATGCGTCGTAGCAATGACATTCGCAGTGGAATCGGGCTGCGCGTCGGTATTGTCGATTATCTTGATTACCGCTATCGGGGACTCGACGGCGAGGTCCGGGCCTGGCATTCGTTCCGGACGCGAGGCGGAGATGATTTCTGGGGCGGCAGCTTCAATGGGCGCCTGTTTTTGTTGCCGCATCCGAAAATCAATCTGGCGTTTCGGGCCCATGTGGACATCCAGGGGACGACCCGCCGGCTCGATGATTTCGGTTATGACGGCCTGATGACGATGCGCGGCTATCCAAACCGTTTTCTGCGTGGCTCCAAGGGGTTGTACGCAAACCATGAAGTGCGGTTTACGCTGGCCGAGAATCTGTTCGACCGGTTTTATCTGGCGTCGGCGCTGTTTTATGATTACGGCTGGGTGGGCACCTATCGCAAGGGGTGGCGCGAGTTCGGTCACGCGGCGGGTGTTGGCTTTCGGGCTGCGCTGACGCGGATGATCGGAATGTATCTGCGCATCGATGTCGCGCAGCCGTTACGGTGGGCCAAGCTGGGGCCCGATATCAGCGTCAGTGTCGCCGAGTTGTTCTGATTGACGCGTTGCGTCCATAATAGATGCCGTTGCATCCACGGAGTGGATTTCTGAAAGGCACTGCCGATGTTCGATGGATTCAGACGACGACAGATTCATGCCAACGGACTGACGTTTTCGGGGTGGGAAACCGGTGATGAAACCGGGCGTCCGGCGCTGCTTCTGCACGGCTTCCCTGATGATCCGTCTTCGATGGTACCGCTGGCGACCCGGCTCGCCGACGCTGGCTATCGCTGTTATCTGCCCTATATGCGGGGCTACGGCGAGACCGACCCGGACCCGAACGACGAC
>RFIY01000265.1 GCA_003695505.1 Candidatus Dadabacteria bacterium
CCTTCCGTCGCGGCAACCGCCGCGTGCTCCGGATTGCGTCCGGTCGCAAATGCATTCGGCGTCGCGATGGGGATGACATATACGGCCGGCATCGGCAGCCCGGCGCGCCGCGACAACTCGCGAACCAGCCCGACCAGGCGCGGTGCGGACTGTTCATCGACGGGCCGGGCGCGATACATCGCCAGCACGATCCGGTCGCTGAACCAGTACGAAAAGAAATTCATCCCGACCGCAAGCACGAATGCAATGATCAATCCGCTGCGCCCGCCGGCCACCTGTCCGATGGCCAGAAACAGGCCCGTCAGCCCGGCGAGCAGCACCGCTGTCCGCAGTCCGTTTGTGTTCAACGCGTCTCTCCTTGCGGTTTCAGGTCAACAGCGCGCACGAAACCGTACGCGGCCCGTCTGCTGCAAAAGTAAACACATCCGGGGCCTCGTCAAGGTTTGACGCCGACCAGCCGTGCGCTGGTTCCCGGCTGTCGGGGATCGGCGGCGGCCAGCCATTGCCGGCCCAGTCGTGCAGCGACATGGACCTCGCCAATTGGCCAGCCTGCGTCGACAATCGTGTGGCCTCGCGCGACCAGCGCAGCCTGCAAGTCGCCATCAAGGGCGCCTGGTTCGGCATAGACCCGATCCGGCAGCCACTGGTGGTGAATACGCGGGCGGCGAACCGCCGCCCGCGCCGACAACTGTTCAACGACCATGCCGAGTAGCACCTGCATCGTCGCCGTCGGAATCCGCGATCCGCCCGGCGAGCCGATCGCGATCACATCTTCTCCGCGCACGGCAATCGTCGGCGTCATAGAACTCAACATGCGGGCCCCGGGGCGGGGCGCGTTGGCATTGCCCTGCACGAGGCCGTACAGATTGGGGGCACCCGGTCGTGTGGCAAAGTCATCCATCTCGTTGTTCAGCAAAATGCCGACTTCGGGCACGAACACGCCGCTGCCGAAACTGCCGTTGAGCGTCACGGTCATGGCGACGGCATTGCCCGCTGCATCGACGACGGAAAGATGTGTCGTCTCGCTGATGTCGTGCCCATAGGGGTGAACCTGGGCGGATGGCGTGGCATGTTGCAGGTCGATCGTACGCGCCAGCCGGTCCAGACGCGCCGGATCAAGCAGGACATCCGGCGAAACGCCTGTGTATTGCGGATCCGCCAGCAAGTAACGATCCGCGTAGGCACGGCGCCACGATTCGATCAGCAGATGCAACCGGTCTACCGGAGCCTGCTGCGGCCACCCACGGCGCTCGATCAGGCCGAACGTCTCGGCCATCAGAATCCCACCAGATGAAGGCAGCCCCATGGCCGCGATACGCCACCCGAATGCATCAAACTGCACCGGCGAACGCCATACGGCGCGATACTCCGCGAGGTCGGTCACGGTCAGAACGCCGCCGGCGTCCCGCGCGGCCCGCGCAATGGCTTCGGCGCGCGTCCCCGTGGTGATCGCTGCCGGACCGCGCGCCTGGTAGGCCGCCAGCGCATCGGCGAGCGCTGGCACGGCGATCACACTACCTGTAACCGGAAGGCGGCCGTCGGGGAACCAGGTTCGTTTCGTTGCAGGAAAGGTAGACAACAAGGTTCGCCTGCGCCACAGATCACGGGCCAGACGCACGGTCACTGGGATTCCCCGCCGCGCGAGCTCGATTGCCGGCGTGACGACGTCGCGCCAGGGCAGAGCGCCATAGCGGCGGTGCAGCTCGAAATAGCCCGCCGGCGCGCCTGGCACGCCCACAGCGAGTCCACCGACAAGCGACGCCCGTTCAGGCAAACCGGCCTGGGTAAACATGTCCGGCGTCGCCGCGGCTGGTGCCGTCTCGCGAAAATCCAGGCTACTGGTCCGTCCGTCCACGCGGACGACCGCGAAACCTCCGCCACCGAGGTTGCCCGCCTGCGGATGCACAACCGCCAGAACCAGCGCCGTCGCAACCGCTGCATCGACCGCGTTCCCACCGCGTGCGAGTACGGACACACCGACTTGCGTGGCCAGTTCATGCGTTGACGCCACCGCACCGCGCGCCGGCGTCGCGAGCGCAGCGTGATGGACTGGATTGCAGGCGGCAAGTGCCGCGAACAGAACATAGATGAATAACCGTTGAGTCATGGACAATGCTCGCTTCCTCGACAACGTATCGTTCGGTCCGGATCTACTATGATGTTCCCATGAACACGCGCACGAAGCTGACGCTGCTGGCCATTGCGCTGGGGGGCCTGTCCTGCACGACGGATCGCTGCCGTCCGGAACTGGTCACCGAACCCGCCGGCACCACGCACCGCATCCCGGACAACAGCAGCCTGACGCTGACCGCTGTCGTCAGGGGCTGCGCGGATGCCGCACCCACTGGAGACATACGCTGGTACTGGGACAATGACGGCGACCAGCAGCTCACCGGAGATGAGAGCTTGCCGGTGGCCAGCACACCGACGTACACCGCCTACGTCTGCGAGGCGGACCGCGGCACGCACCTGTTGCGCGTCGAAGCCGGCCTGAGTGCGCCAACGGAGCCGGGCGAGGCGACGCTGTCGCGCGATCTGCTGATCGAGGTGGTGCCGCGAACGGAGAGCCCGGCGCGACCGGCCTGTGTTGCCGACGCACTCGCGACGATCCGCAATGCCGGCGAAATCACGTCGGCCAACGTAGCCCGCACATTTGCAGAGGCGCAGCAATGCCTGGCCGAATGGACCGCCGTCGCCCCTTGTGACTTCGAAGCAACATACGGCGCAGCGCTCGCCGAACTGGCGCTGTTCGCCGGACGCATCCCGGAACGGTGGCAGAACCGCGCGCAACTGAGTGTGTCGGACGTCGTAGACATCGCCGAGCAGGAACTCAACCCACTCGGCGAACGGCTCGCGCTGCTCGATGCGCGCGCCCCCGATTCGTTCAGCTTTCGCGTCGATGGCAAGTTCCAGCTCCGACTGTTCGACGACCTGCCCTGGTTACGCGGCAACGAGAACGTCGATGTCCTGCTTCAGGGCGAACATGACATCGCGGATATCCACCTGTTCGCCGCACTGACCCGTGCGCTGCGGGGCGGCGCGGAAATACTGCTCGCCTACCAGGGCCTGATCGACTTCGGTCTGTCCACACCGCGCCTTGACCGGGTCAATCCCCAGGAGCGCATGCGAGCGTTTCTGACCGAAGTCGAACAGAATCCCGAGTTCCTGACGTTCAACGACGAGGCAACTCCGGACGCGGCCACACGCCTGCAGACTGCGCGCGGCCTGTTCGTCGATGCAATCCGCGACGCGCGCCAGGGACTCGATACGGTCGCGCGAGAAACCGACAATCAGATCGACGACATCGTCCGCTACTGGGATTGCGGCCGGGACGGCGTCTGTGACTGCAATAATCGAGACGAGATCGTCTTTCAGACCTGCCCCAACGACGACGGCGTGACCTACAGCGCGCCGGACGACGACGGCAGCGAGGGAAACCAACGCTACGACCGCGGGGAGCCCGTCGGGAGTGATCGCCTTGCGGTCGGCCAGTTTCTCGCGATCGATCTGCCCTCGGATATTTCCCGATTTCGCGCGCAGCTACAAATGGTGGCCGAAAATCTCGCCGCCGGCGCGCCCCCACTCGACCTGGACGAACTGGTCGGTCTGCCCGATGGCACCCTGCGCAACGCGGTATTCAACCCGCTCGATCTGCCCTACCCCCAGATTCGCCTGTCGCAATGGTTCGACAGTCCCACGCCTCCGCGTGACCTGATCCCGCTTTACAGCCGAAGTGAACGCACTTTTCTGTTCGACATTGAATCCGAAGCCTGGGACGACGCCGGCTACGACGGCGTCACCGACGTCGCCGAATCGATCCGAACCGTGACCAATCCGGAAGGCCTGGACCCCGGCACCAGATGGGATCCACTGGACAACCCCGACCCGCACTTCGACAATTTCCGCCCGCTCTGCACACCAACCTGCAATTTCAACGACGGCACCGATAACGATGCCGACGGCCTGATCGACGATGACGATCGCGTGGTCATCAACCAGTTTGGCGTGAGCATCGCGTTACCGCAGGAGCTTGGCGTTGAAGGCAACCTGATGTTCGACTGGGTCGACCTGAATGGAAACCACGTCCACGACGCGACGGAACCGTCGGAGCCCTTTGACGACACAGGCGTCCAGAACCACCGCGGCGAGCTCGTCAATCGCCCTGGCGCCTGGGACTACGCCGACCGGGAACACCCGTGGCCCTCCGGCGCCGACGTGGGGCCGGGCGGCGGGCGTCAGCAGACTGACCCCGCAAACGGAACAGATCGGGACATCGCCGCAAGGCAGTTCGCGTTGTCGCTATTCGGAACCGCCGATGAGCAGTCCCGCATACAGGTCGACTACCCGGGGCTGTACGACCCGTTCTATCTGTTCCTGCCCGATCCAACGTTCTCTGGTGTGCTGACCTTCCTTCCGAACGAAATCCAGGGACTGGACGGCCGCTTCCTGACCGACAATGCAACACTGTTCCGCTTTGCGAACAAACTGCTGGAATTCGGCAACCTGATCCTCGTTGGCCAACGCACCGGCGACAACCGGACGATTGCGCCCCTGAACCTCGGCGGCCACATTTGCGCGAATGAAACGGCCTGCCGCGCAGCCGCACGCTAGCCCGCCCCGACGTCGGCGCCACGGGGTTCGGTACCCGCGGTCAGTCTGCGCTTGCAGACTGTTCCGCTGCGGAACAGTTCTCCACGTCGCCGGCACCGGGCAACTCGATCCAGAACGTACTGCCCTCGCCTTCACTGCTGCGAACCCCGACCCGCCCCTGATGCAGGACCGCGATATGCTTGACGATTGCCAGACCGAGCCCGGTCCCACCAACCTCGCGGCTCCGTGACCGGTCGACACGATAGAATCTTTCGAACAATCGCTCCTGATGCTCAACGGGAATACCAGGCCCGCGATCAACCACTTCGATCCGCACCATGTCGTCACTTCCCTGGCCCGCTGCTCGAATCTGAACCGTCGGGTCGTCGCCCCCATAGCGCGCCGCGTTTGACAGCAGGTTCACGAGCGCCTGTTCCAGTAG
>RFIY01000032.1 GCA_003695505.1 Candidatus Dadabacteria bacterium
ACCACGCGCCCGGAAGATGTCACTGCCGTTCGCGATCCCCGCGACTGGCATCAACTGATCGATCGCCTCAGGCGCCCCCCCGATGGGCGCTGGCGCGGCTTGTTCCTGACGTTCGAGGCCTGTTGTGCCGCCGGTGGCATCGATGGCCCATCACCGCCATCGGACTGGGGCGCAGCGGGGGCGACGTGGACCGGCGCACTCGGAGAAGAACCCATCGACTGGCAGGCGTTACGCGCGAACTGGGAGGTCTGCATCGATCAGCCGACCTACAGGCAGCGGTTCGATCTGCTTCAGCAGGCAATCCGCGCCGGAGAAGTGTACCAGTTAAATCTGACCGTGCGTGCCCGGGCATCCGCCGCTGAGGCTCAGACAGCAGTAGTGCCTCCGATAGCGCCCGCAGCCGGACGGCTTTGCCTGCCCGATGCGGGCCTGAACCTGATCAGCCACAGCCCGGAGTGTCTGCTCGAACTGGATGGCCTGGGTGCGGTTGTCAGTCGTCCGATCAAGGGCACCTGCAGCGACCCCACCATGTTTTCGCAACTGCGGACGAGCGCCAAGGAACAGGCCGAGCACACGATGGTCGTCGATATGGCGCGCAATGACCTGGGACGAATCTGCCAGCCCGGCACGGTGCGCGTCAGTCCGCGCTGCGCACCACTGGATCTGCCGTACGCGACACACATGGTCAGTGATGTGCGTGGACGCCTGAGGAACGGTGTGGGCGTCGCGGATGCGTTGCGCGCTGTCCTGCCCGGAGCATCCGTCACCGGAACACCGAAGATCCGGGCCTGTCAGATGATTGCCGAACTCGAACAGATGCCGCGCGGTCCCTACACAGGCATCCTGGGTGCCATTTTGCCGGATGGTCGCGCATTTTTCTCGCTGTTGATCCGTACCGCGTGGCGTGACACCGACGGTAACTGGTGGTATGGCACCGGCGGCGGCATCGTCGCCGACAGCGACTGCGACGCCGAGTATCAGGAGCTGCTGCTGAAGCTGCACCCTGTGCGCGGGGCAACGGGATGAAACAGCCCGAGCATCTGTACTGGGACGGACGGTCGCTCATCCCGGTTCGGGAGCCTCCGACACCGCATGTGATCGATTCCTTCGTTGTCGAAGCAGGGGCCGTTCGTGGCGGAGCGCTGCACATCGCGCGATTCTCCCGATCCGCTCGGGCGCTATGCGACCTTACGGAGGCGCGACTCACCCGGTTTACCCGTGCGATTGTGAAATACCTGCCCGGACGGACGGCGTTCGTACGGCTTGGCGCGGACGTGGAGGGGCAACTGACCCTCTGCCTGCGACCGCTGCCTCCCTCCCCCCCGTCGGTTGCGTTGTGGGTCGGTCACGCAGACGAGCGACGTGAGCCACTGCACAAAGGGCCGGATCTGATCCTGTCGGCAAACCTCCGCGACGCCGCATCCGACCACCGATGCCACGCCGGTGTGTTTTGCGACGTCACACCCTTCGCAACAGAGCTGATCGAGGCGGACTACGCGGCGCTGGTCGGCATCATTGACGGACACCTGATTCATTCGGCGAACCCACGTCGTCTGCCGTCTGTGACCGAGCATCTGCTGCGCAGATGGGCAGCGGAATACGGCATGCCCAGCACGGCGGACCGTCTGACGCCAGAGCTGTTATGCAGCGGCCCATTCTGGCTCGTCAACGCGCGCATTGGCGCCGTTCCCGTCACCGAACTTGTTGTGGGAGACGACGCTGCCCGGCCGCTTCCTCTGGCACCAGAACGCACCAATGAACTGCGGCGCTGGCTGTCTCGACTCGCGCAACCCGTCGATGCAGAAACGTGGATCGAGGCCGCACGCGGGAACACGGACACGGTGATACAATCAAACTAGAGCGCCCGTTGGTCAGACCAATCGCGCCGCGACCGCGTGTCGTCGTGCCAGCACCCTTCCTCAACATCCTCAGTGGAGTAGACGACGTGAGTGATTCCTTGCGCACTGTCCTTTACGACCGTCATGTCGCCCTGGGCGCACGGATGGTTCCGTTCGCGGGCTGGGAAATGCCTGTGCAATATACCGGCGTCAAGGCCGAGCACACGGCCGTTCGCACCACCTGCGGTCTGTTCGATGTGTCTCATATGGGCACAGTTCTCCTGCAGGGCGGTCGCGCCACGGAAGCACTCGAACGACTGACCCCGTGGCCGATGAGCAAACTGAAACCGGGTCGCGCCCGCTATACGGTGATGCTGAACGAAGCCGGGGGCACCGTTGATGACCTGATCGTCTACCGCCGCGGCAACGAGGACTGGTTCGTGATCTGGAACGCCGCCAATCACCAGAAGAACCTGGACTGGACCGCCCCGATACTGACCGAATACGGGGTTACCCTGGAGGACCTGACAAGCGACACCGCTCTGATTGCCTTGCAGGGCCCCGACTGGCATTCGGTCTGGGAACAAGCCCTTCCGGGTGCCGCCTTCCCGGACAAACGCTTCACATTCACGGAGCACGATGGCATGCTCATCGCGCGCACCGGCTACACGGGTGAAGACGGCGTCGAGATCTGGTGTCCGAATGCCCGCGCCATTGAACTGTGGGATCGCCTGATCGATGCCGGCGCGACGCCCTGTGGCCTTGGCGCACGCGATTCCCTGCGCATCGAAGCCGGGCTTCCCCTCTATGGGCACGAGCTGTCCGATGAGATTGGCCCGATCGAAGGTGGCGTCGGGTTTGTTGTCCACAAGGATCACCACGGTTACATTGGCGAAATGGCATTGCAGCGAGATCCCCGGCGCTGTCTGGCCGGCGTCCGAATGACCGGGCGAGGCGTTCCGCGAGAGGGTTATCCCGTTCTGACACCTGATGGCGAAACGATTGGTGCCGTTACGAGCGGGAGCTACTCACCGATACTCGACACCGGCATTGGGCTGGCACTGGTTGACCGAAAAAAATCGGGTTATGATGGAACCTCTCAGGCTGTGGCCGTCGAGATCCGCGGACGCTCGTTCGACGCGGAGCTGGTGGTGCCGCCGCTGCACAAAAACTGAGTCCATTCGGACGCAAAACAACCGAACCCTGAATCCTCGCGAGGAGCAAGAACGTTGGAAATCCCGAAGCAGCTTCGCTACACGAAAGAACATGAGTGGGCCCGAATCGACGAAGATGGCACTGCCCTGATCGGCGTGACCGAATATGCGGTCGAGGAACTCGGGGATGTCGTATTTCTGGAATTGCCCGAAGTCGGTGACGAGGTCAGCCAGGGTGCGACATTCGGCACTGTCGAAAGTGTCAAGGCGGTCGCGGAACTGTATGCTCCATTGACGGGCGAAGTCACCGAGCGCAACGAGGATCTGCTGGAAGCGCCGGAAACGCTGAATGAAGGCCCCTACGAGGAAGGCTGGCTGATCCGCATCTCGATCGACAACGCGGATGAAGTCGATGAGCTGATGAGCGCCGACGAGTACCAGGCTTACCTCGAAACGCTCGACTGATCAACGCACTTCCCCTCACCCAGGGAGCAATTTCGTGAGCTACTTTCCCGGGCCAGACGCGCCGGATGCCCGCGCGATGCTTGACACCATTGGCGTCGAAGATGTCGACGCGCTGTTTACATCGATTCCAGAGTCCCTGCGACGTCAGGCCGCCATCGACCTGCCCGGCATCCCCGATGAAGCCGACCTTGTCGCGTATATGCGCGAGCGCGCCGAACGCAATCGGACGGTACTGGACGCCATCAGCTTTGTCGGCGGCGGAGCTTATGCCTATCCACCGGTCGCGGCAGCGCTGTATGCCATGTCGCGCGGCGAGTTTCTGACCGCGTACACCCCCTATCAGCCGGAGATTGCACAGGGCACTCTGATGGCAATCTTCGAGTTCCAGACCTGGGTCGCCGAGCTGACTGGACTGGATGTCGCGAACTCATCGATGTACGATGGTGCAACAGCACTGGCCGAAGCAATCCTGATGGGGCTGCGCGTGCGACGCAAGGCGCGCACGGTTGCCATTTCGGCGGGTCTGCACCCCGCGGTTCGCGCCGTCGTGCGACGCTATCTGGCCGGGCAGCAGGATCTGCAACTGATCGAGCTGCCGCTCGACGCCTCCGGTCGCACCGACCTGGATGCCCTGCCCGCCTCCGACACGCCCAGAATTGTCGCGCTTGGCTACCCGAATGGCTACGGCGTCATCGAAGACATCAGCGCGGTACGCACGGCGCTCGATGAGCAGGATTTTCTGGTGACGCATACGCCCGACCCGCACGCCTGGCTGCTCCTCGCCTCACCCGGATCCCTTGGGGTCGACGCCGCGGTCGCCGATGGTCAGCCGTTCGGTGTGCCCGTATCCTTCGGCGGACCGTCGCTGGGCATGTTCGCAACGCGGCAGGCCTATGTTCGCCAGATGCCTGGGCGACTGTGTGGACGCACGACCGATGCACAGGGACGCACCGGCTATGTACTGACGCTCAGTACGCGCGAACAGCACATTCGCCGCGAAAAAGCGACCAGCAATATCTGCACGAATCAGGGCGTCATCGCGCTCGTCGCGACAGTAACGATGAACGTACTGGGTCCAGCCGGCCTGCGCGAACGAGCACTTGCCGCGGCCCGCAACGCGCGTCGCCTCGAGCGCATCCTCGTCGACGCCGGACACACGCGGCGATTCGACGGAACCTTTTTCAACGAATTCGTCATCGACCCGTCCCGTCCGGACCTCTGGTCATCCCTGATCAATGCAGGCATTCAGCTCGGCGTCCCCCTCAGCAAGTATCTGCCAGGGGACGACGGTCTGCTCGTTGCGGCGACGTCGTGGCTGGACGACAGCGCATTTGACCGGCTTAGTCAGGAGTGTGCGCGATGAGTGACTTTCCAGGAACGACCGGCCTGATCCTCGAAGAGCCGATCCTGTTCGACCTGCCTGGAGACCCGGATGCCGGACTCGATCCGGCCGATGTTCCGGAAGATCTGGCAGAGGTCCCGCTGCGACAGGCACCACTTGGCCTGCCAAATGTCGCCGAGTATCGTGTCGTGCGACACTACACGCGCATTTCTCAGTACAACTACGGCATTGAGAGCGGTCTGTTCCCGCTGGGATCGTGCACGATGAAGCATAACCCGCGCGTCAACGAGCTGCTCGCAGCACTGGATGGCTTCGCCTGGCTGCATCCGGAAGCCCCGGAGCAGTGGAGTCAGGGCGCGCTCCAGGTCGCCGTGGAACTCAATGAGGCACTGCAGGCGATTACCGGCATGCAGGACTTCACACTGTTGCCGGCTGCCGGCGCGCACGGAGAATTCACCGGCCTCTGCCTGATCAGTGCCTATTATGAAGCGCGCGGCGAACTCGACCGGCGCCGCAAGATCCTGATTCCCGAAACCGCGCACGGAACCAATCCGGCTTCAGCGGCTCTGGCGGGCTTCGAGGTCGTCAACCTGCCCCCGCAGCGTGGAGCAGTGCTGCAGCCCGACGAGATTCTGCCTTACCTCGACGATTCCGTCGCCTGCCTGATGTTGACGAACCCCAACACGCTCGGCGTTTTCGAATCCCATATCGAAGCAATCGCCGAGCGCCTGCATGAACTCGATGCGTTCCTGTACTGCGATGGCGCGAATTTGAACGCCATCATGGGCAAGGCACGACCCGGCGATTTCGGTGTCGACGTGATCCACCTGAACCTGCACAAGACCATGTCAACGCCACATGGCGGCGGTGGCCCCGGCTGTGGCCCCGTCGGCGTTTCCGAGCGGCTCGTCGACTTCCTGCCGGGCCCCAGACCGGTACGGCAGGGCGATGGATTCTCCTGGGCTACGCCTGCGCAGGCCATCGAGCCGGTCAAGCAGTTTTATGGACACTTCGGTATGTTTGTCCGCGCGCTTGCCTACATCCGCCGGCTTGGCGGCGAAGGCCTGCGGCGTGCCAGTGAGCGAGCCGTTCTGAATGCAAACTATTTACGCGCTCGCCTGGCTGACACCTTCGAACTGCCGTTCGATGATCCCTCACTGCACGAAGTCGTCTTTTCCGACAAGCGTCAAAAAATGCACGGCGTCTCGGCGCTCGACATCGCCAAAGGCCTGATTGATCGGGGTTTTCACCCGCCGACGATCTACTTCCCACTGGTCGTGTCAGGCGCATTGATGATCGAGCCGACCGAATCGGAAGATCAGGCGACGCTGGATCAGTTTGTTGCCGCGATGATCGACATCGCAGAGCAGGCCGCATCGGGTGGCGCGGATGCGCTGCACGACGCCCCGACGCGCAGCTTCCGCGGGCGGCTCGATGAAGCCACCGCCGCGCGCAAACCCATCCTGCGCTGGACACCGGCCGATGAATGACGGCACGGACATCTGTGTTGCGTTGGCCAGTGCGCCAGATCGCCGCGTGGCCGAGCGCATCGCGTCGACGATCGTCGAAGAGCACCTGGCCGCCTGCGTCAACATCGTCGCCGGAATCGTCAGCATTTATCGCTGGCAGGATACGATGCATCGCGAACCCGAAGTGCTGCTTGTCATCAAGACGACCTGCGAAGCATTCGATGCCCTGTCCCGCCGCATCAGCGAGCTGCACCCCTACGATATCCCCGAAGTACTGCAGCTCCCGGTGCAAAATGGTCTGACAGATTACCTCGGGTGGGTCGCCGGCGAGGTCTCAGTCGGCTGACCGCGCTCCCGCACAATCTGGTGTCTGGTTCGCCTGAGGGCGCGCAGCCCATTCTCGCGGCGTCACGGCACGGACGGACAGCGCGTGAATGGCGTTCCGCAATTGCTCATCCAGGACCTTGTAAACGGCCCGGTGCCTGGCCACCCGTGACAGACCTTCAAACGCACCACTGACGATCGTCACGTTCCAGTGCGTCTCCGATCCCGGTGGTACATGGTGCTTGTCGCTGTCGTTGACCAGAATCAGTTCCTCCGGTTCAAATTCGGCCTCAAGCCGCTGACGGATCGTTGTCTGCAGACTCATGCGAATACTCCTCCGTGTCGGTATTGTCCGGAACCGGTGCACGCTCCTCGACGACGCGGTTACGCCCCTGCTCCTTGGCGCGGTACATCGCCGCGTCGGCGCGTCTCAGCATCGCATCAATGCCGTCACCGGGACACCATTCAGTGTAGCCAATACTGACAGTAACCGAATCCGCCAGGCTCGTCAGTTGCTCCGCGACGGCGGATCGCACACGCTCCAGGATCTGCCCGGCCTCATCCGCGCTCGTATCGGGTAGTACGATCAGGAATTCCTCTCCCCCCCAGCGGCCAAAACTGTCGCGGGCACGCAGCCGTCCGTGCACGACCCGTGAGAAATCGCGCAACACCCTGTCCCCGGCAGCATGACCGTAGCGATCGTTGATCCGCTTGAAGCGGTCGAGATCCGCGATGGCCAGCGCGAATCCCTTTCTCGTTCGCTCCGCATCCGCAAGACGAAGCTCCAGTTCACGCTGCAATGTTCGACGATTGGGCAGCCCCGTCAGAAAATCTTCGGCCGCAAGACGCTGGAGCTCCTGATTCTGAAGCAGAACCTTCGCTGCATACAGCTCCCGAATCAGTTCGAACACCGCAAAAAAGACCGCGATCGCCAGGAACGCAAACGCTGATTCGCGAACGGCCGTCGCCGGCAATGGATCGCTCCCCCATCGGATATACGTCTGGTAAGCCATCGCAAGCGTTCCCGCAAAGACCACCAGCCAGATCAACCCCTCGCGCAGCCCGACAAAATAGAAGGCAACCGGAATAAATGTCAGCGCCCAGACCAGATAGTACGCGTCACGAAAATAGAGGATGCCAAGAAAGCTGGTTGAAAAAAGCACGAATGCCGCGAGCACGCTCAGGCGCCCAAACCAGCGATCGGCGCGCATTCGAACCAGCAGCAGCGTCCCGCCCAGGGCAATGATGGCGTACACGGCAAGCAGCACGGCAAGCTCAGTACGACCATCCGCCCAGAAAAAGGCAGCCTCAGACGACAAGAACAGGCTGGACAGAATGCCAAAAACCTGAAAAAACGTACGACGCGCCGCCCGGTCCACCTGTTCGAATCCGCCGTCCTCCAGCGCCCGCGCCAGTTCTTTGCCGCCAGGCAACCAGGGCAAAATCCGCAGGCGTCTGCGAATGAGGCGTGCCTCGCGCGGCTCGTCGGTCGTGACCATCGCTGCCTCAGGCTGCCTCGTCCGGGAACCGCTGTAAGTGCACGGTATGAGCGGCATGGCGGTCACGGATACGCATGTTCAACAATTCGACCAGAACCGAGAAACCCATTGCAAAATAGATGTACCCCTTGGGAATATGATGGCCAAATGCTTCGCCGATCAACGACACACCAATCAGGATCAAGAAACTGAGCGCCAGCATTTTGAAGGTCGGGTGACGTTCAATGAATCGGCCGACCGCACCCGACCAGGCCATCATGATCAGTACGGCCACAATCACCGCCGTGATCATCGTCGGTAAATGCGACACCATGCCGACCGCCGTAATCACCGAATCAAACGAAAAGACCACATCGAGCGCCATGATCTGCACGAGAACGAGCGCCAGCGACGGCGGAACCGTTGCAGCTTCGGCATGTTCGGTACCCACGAGATTGGCGTGAATCTCGAACGTACTTTTCGCCAGGAGAAACAATCCGCCCCCGGCCAGAATCAGATCACGGCCACTGAACTCGAGTCCGCGCACCGTGAACCACGGCTCGGTCAATCCCATCAGCCAGGACAGTGACAACAACAGGCCAATGCGTGTAAATACCGCCAGACCAAGTCCACCAAGGCGCGCCGTATTGCGCTGGTGTTCTGGCAGCCGGGATGCCAGAATAGAAATGAAGATGATGTTGTCGATGCCAAGGACGATTTCCAGCGCGGTCAGCGTCAACAGTCCGATCAGCAGATCAGGATTTGTGAACATGTCAATCATCGTAGAATGTCGAATCTGCGGGAGGCCCGGTCTTGACTGACTACATTGTAGCGACAGCCGATCCACGAATCCGCCTCTTGTCGGATCTGGCCGTCCTGACGCTTCAGGCCTATGCTCAGGGTATCTTTCCGATGGCAGACTCGCGCAACGGGGAGCTCGGCTGGTATCTGCCGAAGTACCGTGGCATCATCGAGCCAGAACGATTTCACATTCCACGCAGGCTTGCCAAGACGATTCGGCAGCGCCGTTTTCGCGTAACGGTCAATATCGCGTTTGCCGACGTCATCCGCGCCTGCGCCGAACCGGCTCCGGGCCGGGAAGACACCTGGATCAGCGACGAAATCATTGCGCTCTATCAGGAGTTGCACGATACCGGCTTTGCCCATTCGATTGAATGCTGGCAAGGCGGCAAACTCGTCGGTGGCCTGTACGGTATTGCCATACGCGGGCTGTTCGCCGGAGAAAGCATGTTTTCGCGCACGCGCGATGCCAGCAAGGTCGCCCTGGTCGAACTGGTACAGCGACTCAGAGCGGGCGGCTTCACACTGCTGGACACGCAATTTTATACCCCGCACCTGGGGCAGTTCGGCGCGATCGAAATCCCGGATGAAGCGTATCAGGTTCGCCTGCAACGCGCATTGATGACAGATGCGCGCTTCCCGGTCGGATCGCTATTCGACGGGGGGTAACCCCCCCACTCTTGCGTCGCACACCTGTGGCGCGCGCAAGCAGCATTCAGAGTGTCGGACGGAACTCCCAGTCCGCAAATGCTTCAACGACGCGCCGCCATACTGGTCCACCATATTCGATCGCGAGCAATTCATACTCGATTTCTCCGGCCGGCAACTCGACGTCGACGATGTCGCCGACCCGCTTGCCCCACAATGCGCGCGCCACCGGTGATGAAGCCGAAATCAGACCGTATTCCGGATCCGATTCCCCTTCGCCGACGATCGTCCAGGTGCGCGTACGTCCGTTGTCGTCTTCAACGGTCACCGTTGCCCCGAAACCGACCCGATCGGACTGGATATCGCACGGATCCACGACACGTACCCCGTCCAGCAGGCGACTGAGGTAACCGAGTCGCTTGTCGATCTGGCGGAGCTTCTTGCGTCCGTAAATGTACTCGGCATTCTCGGATCGATCCCCTTCCGCAGCAGCATCGGCAACGCGCTGCACGGTTTCCGGCCGCAGCACCTTCCAATAGTAGTCATACTCCGCCTGCAGTCGGCGAAAACCGAGACTGGTCAGGAGTTTTTCAGCCACTGTGTCCACACCTCCGGCACATAGCCCACGGTCGCCCGCGGTCCGCAGCGCACAATCGGTGTGCGTGTAATGCCAGGCCAGCGCTGCAGCGCCTCCACCCAGTCCACCGAGAGGTAGCGCAGATTCTGCTTTTCGAATTCTTTGCCCTCCCGATCGATAATTGCGTCAATACCGCCAACCTGCGCAGCAATTTTGCGGATCTCGCCAGGGGTCAGCGGCTTTTGCCGCACGTCGCGCGTATGCGGCCGCACGCCGCGTTCCTTGAAAAACCGCTCGGCCTTTCGTGTATCTGCGCATTTCCTGCTGCCGATTACAATGATATCCATACGCGACAATCCGATGCAGAGGGGGAGAATCTTGTCAGATCCACATGGCCATCCGCTGGCCATTGCGGCAGGTTCCATGATAACCGGGGCGACGACAACGCTGGAGATTGCCGACACTTTCCGCAGCCGTTTGTTGGGCCTGATCGTCGGGCCGCCGCGTCCACTCCTGTTACTTGATACGCGGATGATTCATACCTTTGGTATGCGTTATCCCATCGATGCGTGTTTTTTGGACCGTGATGGAGACCCTCTGCACACGGTTCGCCATCTCCGTCCAAAGCGCATCGCCGGTCACCTTCGAGCACGACACACTCTCGAAGTTCCTCCGACCATCTCAGAAGCGACGTTGCAACGCCTGCTGGATCTGGCCAGGCGCGAGATCCGTGCGCGTTCACAGCGAATGACGTGAGCGAGATTTCCTCTCATCGTCAAAACGCGTTTTTCTTTTTTGAGCGCGCGCGCCGCGAACCCCCTGTGATCGCTTGCCTTTTGGAATGTGACTGCTAAGATAAGGGGTGGCGCTAACCAATCAAAACAGGGTGTGATCGATGCATAACGCCTCTTCCTCGTTTGTCCGTAACCTGGTGCTTCTGGTAATCAGTGGCCTGGCGATTGCCTGTGGAGACTCCGGAACAGGTGGTTCCGCGGCCCCACCGCCAGCAGGCGGAACTGGATCCGGCTCGGGATCTGGTACGACCGTACAAGCCACGGTGACCGTCAGTATATCCTCTGCAACCGCACCGGCGGACGGCGCCACGCCGATCACCGCAACCGCAGTCGTGACCCTCTCAGACGGTTCGGTTGTCGCTGACGGCACCACCGTCACGTTCACGACCACCCTGGGAACCTTCGTCGGTTTTGGAACGGCAACAGCCCAGACCACCACAACAAATGGCTCGGCAAGCCTGGCACTCGTGTCCTCCAGTCCGGGGGATGCTCTGGTTCGTGCAGCGACATTCGGCTCCCTGGGCAGCGCCAGCGTCTCGTTCGTCAGCACCGGCAGTGGCGGTGGCAGCGGTGGCGGTGGCAGCGGTGGTGGGGGCGGTTCCGGCGGCACAAATGTCTCGTTCAACGGGACACTCCTCCTGTTTTCTGACAGCAATCTTGTGGATGCTGGCGTGCAAAATACGGTCACGCTCTCCGGATACGCGAAAAACCCCAATCACACGCCATATGCCGAAACGGGCCCTGTGGTCTGGACGGTTACCGGTCCAGCCAGCGTGCCGCCTGCGGACTGGGGAATCATTTCAGCATCGTCACAGGTCGCCAACGGCACCTTTTCCGGCACCTGGAACGCGGCCGAACAAGCGGGCAGGTACCTGCTGATCGCCTGGCTTGGCAGCGTCACCGACTATGTGTTTATCGATGTCATCGATCGTTCCCCGGCCAGCGTCAGCCTGAGCCTGTCGCAGTCCGCCGTTGACGGCGACGGCGCAAGCACCGTAGACCTGACCGTCACGGTGCTCAATTCGTCCGGAACGCCAGTTGCAGATGGCACCGATGTATTGCTGACGTTGAATGGCGTTGGTCTGCTCGACAATACCGCGCTGCAAACATCTGGAGGAATCGCAAAGGCCGTCTACACGGCGCCGTCCACCAATGTCGGCGCGTCTGTCTCGATTACGGCCGCAGTTGGCGCACTGACCGATACCGCCACGCTCACCGTAAATCCCGTCTTCGCTACGGGCCCATTCTCCGGTGCGCTGCTGCTCTCTGCGGATCCATTGATTACAGACGCCGGTGCATCGAATACCGTAAGCCTCTCCGGCTTCGCGAAAAACCCTGACAACACACCGTATGACGGTAACGACCAGGTCGTCTGGACGGTCACGGGTCCAACCGGCGTACCCTCGATCGACTGGGGGATCGTCGATCCGCCCTCCAGCGTGAACAACGGAACCTTTTCAGGCACCTGGAATGTCGCGGAACAGACCGGCAAGTACCTGCTGATGGCGACGCTTGGCAGTGTGACAGACTATGTGTTCATCGACGTCGTTGACCGCTCGCCGGCATCGGTCGCGCTCAGCGCATCCCCAACAGTACTTGATGCAGATGGGACGAGCACATCGAACCTGACCGTCACGGTACTCGACAACTCGGGGAGTCCGGTACCGGATGGCACCGGCGTACTGTTGACGCTCAGTGGTGCTGGTGTACTGAATGATACCGCCCTCCAGACATCCAACGGCGTCGCGACTGCCGTGTACACGGCGCCGAGCACAAGCGCCAACAGTACCGTTACCATCACGGCATCGGCCAGCGGCATCACGGCCAATGTGACCCTGACCATCAACGGCGTCGCACCGCCGGCTCCGTTTTCAGGCACGGTACTGTTGTTCTCGGATGCGAATCTGGTGGACGCCGGCGCACAGAATACCGTCAGCCTGTCTGGTTTCGCCAAGAATGCCAACAACACTCCCTATGACGGCAGCGACACGGCTCGCTGGTGCGTAACTCGCCCGTCTGGTATACCCGCATCTGACTGGGGTAGCGTCGATCCGCCTGCCTGAGT
>RFIY01000266.1 GCA_003695505.1 Candidatus Dadabacteria bacterium
CCGCCGCATCACGGCTTCGGCGAAGCCATCTGGAGCAAGCACTGCCTGTTTGCGGCTGTTGCCACGTTTGAAGTCCAACTGAACGGACTGGCCGATGCCTTCGTGCACGAACGACTGAAACGCTGCAACGGCAGCGTTCCGTTGTGTCGAAAAGGCCCCTAATACCATGTCGGTTGTCAACCATTCCGGTCCGGCGCCGCTCAGGTAGTGGCGATGAGAAGACCAGGGATACTCCTCTGGCCGATCAACGGCGCCGACACGAACGGGGTTGAGGTGGATATAGCGAATCAATTCATTCAAATACGCATCTCTGTCGACGAGGATCGCACGATGCCGGTCCTGAAACAGATGTCCGGAGCGATTGCGCGTTCGGTTGAACCACTGACCGTACCGGCCGAACAGGCTCTGCATCGCGCGGCCAAGTGGCTGATCGCCGGACTGGATTGCCAGGTGAACGTGGTTGTTCATCAGACAGTAGGCGTGAATGCGATGACCATAGCGTGCTGGGATTTCGCCGAGAATGTCGAGAAACTTGTCCTGATCTCCCCGGCGCGTGAAAATCTTGCGCTGCGCCACACCGCGCTGAATGACGTGATAAATACCTCCGGGGACATGCTGCCTTGGCTTACGCGGCATCGTGTGTTGTCATCCTTTCGGTTGGATGGGAATCGGGGCTAGTGGATCGCAGGTGGGGGATGGCATCAGAATAGCATAACATCATGTCTGACCCCTTTCTCGTCAGTCAGGGCGTCCAGGGCATTTCCTCTGACCGGAAAAAATGAATATTCGCCGCGTCCAGCCACGGCTGTTGCGCGGCGAGTCTTGTCACGAAGTCGGCGTAGTCCCGCCGTTCCTGCCCCGTCCACGCGACTTCGGCCAATGCAATCAGGCGCGGCCAGATCTGCTGTTCGGCCACGGCGGCATCGGGTACGTACTCGGTCCACAGCGGCGCCTCGACGCCGAGGATGCGCGCCGGATCCAGACCGCTGATGATCTGCTCCGGATCCCACGCGTAAGCACGTCGCAGATCGGTAATCCCGTTGTAGAGCGCACCGAGATCCGACGCGGCGTCCTGACGCGCATCGAGATAGGCGTGCAGCACGGGAGACAGAATGACCTCGGCGCCGGGCGGCAATTCGTCCGCGTTCGACAAGCCGAGCCACTGCTGCACGACCGTTGCCCCGGACACCGGCGCGGCGGCGACTTCTTCCCAACCGATCATCCGCTTGCCGTTGCGTGCGACGATCTGCTGCGCCCTGGTGATGAACGCGGCGTAGTCGGCAGCCTCGACCTCATGCGCCTCGTCGCCACCGATGTGCAGGAACGGCCCCGGCGTCAATGCCGCAATTTCCCCAACGACGTCCTCGACAAAGGCCCACGTCTCGGCCTTGTCCAGGCAGAGTGAACTGAAACCGACCGTCGTACCGGTGAAGGGTTCCGGCGCGATGCCGTCACAGTTGAGCTCGGGCATCGACGCCAGCGCGGCATGAATGTGCCCGGGCATGTCGATTTCCGGCACAACGACAATGCCACGCGCCGCTGCCGCGCTGACGAGTTGTGCATATTCGTTCTGCGTATAGAATCCGCTCGGCCCGCCGCCGACCGCAGTGCTTCCGCCAATTTGAGTCAGGGACGGACGCGCGCGGATCTCGATCCGCCAACCCTGGTCGTCCGTCAGGTGCAGGTGCAGACGATTGAGTTTGTGCAGGGCAAACACATCCAGCCAACGCAACAGATCATCGAGCGGAATGAAGTGGCGCGCGACGTCGATCATCACACCGCGCCATGCGAAACGAGGCACGTCGTCGATCTCGACCGCCGCGACAACGACCTCTCCGATGGCCGCGGGCGGACCGAGCAACTGCCGCAGCGTCGCCAGCGCGGCGCTGCAACCGTCATCGTCGTTGCACGACACCACGATTGAACCGGGATCGACCCGTAGCCGATAGGCACCCGCATCGAGGTCTTCATCCGCTGCCACAATCGCGCGCGCCGCCCGTGGCAATGGCGGGGTCGTCTTGTACGTCCAGTCCGTATTCAGTAAACAACGTCCGCCACTGTACGGCGACACCTCCCGACACCGGGGCGTCGAGGCTCAATCGAACCGCGTCGCGTGCGCGCCAGACGCCATTGCGATGCACGACGGACGTTGGCTTCGGTACGATTGCGGCGATCCGGTTACGCGCCTCGGGCTCGGGCGTCCGCCACGGTGAGCAGGCAGCGATGGCTGCGCAAAGAACCAGCAGGCCGTCCCGAAAGAAACAGCCGTGGACGCGGAGACCAGTATTCTGGATCACCGGCCTGAGAACCTCAGAGCCCGCCCAAGCTGCTGCGTCCCGAGCGCGTCCGTAAAGCGGCAGCCGTCCTGCCAGACGCGTGTGCCAGCAATGTAAACTTCGCGCAAAACACCGTCTGAGCGGTTGACGAGCACATCGTGTTCAAACTGGCGATTGTACACGCGCACGCGATTCGCGTTGCTGTCGTAAGCCGCAAGTGCATCGGGATCGATCAGGACCAGGTCGGCCTGCGCGCCAGGCTGGACACGGCCGACATCGATCCCGAAGAACTCGGCGGGCGCCGCCGTGAGTCGATGCACAGCCTGGGCAACACGATCGAGGCCATCTTCCTGCGCCAGCTGCAGCGTCACGAGGTTGCCGTCATAGAACGCCATGTTCGAGATGTGTGCGCCACTATCGTTGAAGCCAGGCAGCGTATTGTCGTTGAACAACAGCTTTTTCCTCACGGCACGATTCTCATTCGCGATGTCCATCCACCAGCGAAACGCCAGATCGAACCGATGTAAGCCATACAGAAAGAAGTCGATCTCGTCGGCAATGTCACGGGGCGCTGCCCTGAATGCATCCGTCTCGTCGGGGTACGCGCCCGCGAAACCTTCTGGGTTGGCCTGCCAAGCGCGAAACCGCGCAACCACCTCGGCCAGCGAGCGCCCGTTCCACGCCGCAACGGGGCAGTCGTCGAAAAACATCCGCCGTGGATCAAGCCGAAACGTCGAATCCGGCGAGGGCAGCAGGCCATCGGGCCGGTGCGACCGCTTCCAGTCCTGCCGGAATCGCCGTCGAAAAGCACGATCGGAAATCAGGGCGCGTCGGCCGTCCACGTCTTCATATTCGAGCGCGATCAGCTCACGTGTCGAATCGAGTTCCTCGAATACCGGCGAGTGAATGCCGTCTGCCCAGATCCGAAACGTGTTCGACAAGGCTTGGAAATGGATCTTGCCGTTCATCAGACGAGAGTTCAGCGTCGCCGCCAGGCCGATGAATGCACGCCAGGCCTGCGGCAATGCCGAAATGTCCAGCGCCGACAGCGCCGAAATCCGGAGCGGTTTGCCGTGCAACCGTCCGCTGCTCCAGGAGAACCGGCGCAGATTGCGCGTCGGCCGCGAGTTGTCGGGCGTCGCCTGCCAGACCCGGTCGTGTCGGCGCAATACCTCGATGAGCTGTTTCAGTTCGCGATCGTCAGCGAACTGGGTTGGCAGCCGCTTGTTCTTGTGCGGCGCATTGGCCAGATAGTGAAATACGAGATTGTCTGTCGACATCCCGATGTAGCCAAGTTCCATCGCGGCCTCGAGCGTGGCCAGCATCTCGGCCATCTCGCCCGATGTCGGAGCGCGGCTGATCGCGGCGTCGATGCCCATCGCGTCAATGCGGAGCATCGAGTGCGGGATCAACGCCGCGATATTCGGGCCGAGCGGAATGTCCTCGAAGTGTTCCAGATAGGCGGCCGGATGGTCCCAGTCCATTCGATCCGCGCACTTCTGCAGCACGGTCTTTGGCATGTTCTCGACGCGCGTGAAGCAGTCGACGATCGCGTTGCTGCCACCATATGGCTGTGGTCCGAACGCCGCGCCGATTGAACAGTTGCCAACGACGACCGTCGTCGTCCCGTGCCGGACCGCTTCACCGAGACCGGGATTGATCTCGACCTCGAGATCGAAGTGCGTATGGATGTCGAGCAGACCGGGCGTCAGCCAACAGTCGGTAGCATCGATGTTTTCCGCGCACTCATCTGCGGGAAGATGCGACCCGACGGCCTCGATCCGCCCGTCCCGTACTGCCACGTCGGCGCGCGCGGGAGCGGTTCCGCTGCCGTCAAAGACAAGCGCACCGCGAATGATGGTCGCAGGAGGCTGCAGGCGTTGCTTTGATCCGTCGGACACGCGACCATGATACCGCCTGGCCGTGATCAGTTACAGCTCTACCGCAACACGTCCAGCTCGAGTCCGCTGCCGCTGACGCCCCCACCCGTCACGATCGTCTGCACGGCCGTGACCGGATCGGCCGCGCTGAGCCAGTCGTCGCCGCCGGTATTCGGGTACGGGGCAATGAAGGGGTAGCCGGAACTGGTCACGACCATGCGCAGGCGTTGTCCGGGCTGGAAGGTCCAGCGCAGACGGGTCAGCGGAATGGCCAGGTGTACCGTTTCTCCGGGTGTGTAGGACACACGGCGGTCGTCGCCTTCGCGGTGGCTGAGCAGCATCGCGCCTTCGCGCAGATTGTAGGCGGCTCCGTCGCTGTCCACGACGGACAGGCGCACGAGAAACGACGTATCGGGCGCATTGCTCGCCACGTCGAGATGTGCGGTGATTCTGCCGGCGACCTCGACCGCCGCCGTCAGCGGATCGGTCTCGAACATCACGACGTCGTCGCGCGTGCACCAGTCGTTGTCAACCTTCACTCCGTCGCGCCCGTAGAGATCGAGGATGTTCGACGAGATGAAGGTCACTGGATCGAGCGGGTCATAGACAAATCGTGTCGTGGCCTCTCCCGCCGGAGCGGCATCCGAGAGCCGATGTGCGCCACCGCCGCAGGTCGGCGTCGTCGTTGCCAGATCGGCGTGCAGTCGCCATGTTGTCGCTGCGGCCGGGAACAGTTCGTCGTCTTCCCGCCACATCCCGGCGCCGCCGTCGTAGTAGCGGGCGCGCGCCGGGGAAAACGTTCCTTCGTCCTTCAGATAGTGGTCGAAGAAAGCGAGCATGTCGGCCATGAAATTGGCGATCGTGCCGCCCTCGGGAAACGGATAGTCCTGCTCGACAAAGCCCATCAGGTGTGTCCACGGCCCGACCGTAATGAACAGGTCGCGCTCGCCGCGGCGCGCCGTCAGGTTGGCCCAGTCTTCGAGCATGCCGCCGGCGAACAGATCGAACCATCCGTCGAACATGAAGATTGGAATCTCGCTCGCGGCGAGCAAATCGGGATTGAGATCGGCCGTCCAGAACGCGTCGTTGGTCAGGTGTTGCGCGAAGTCATCGATGAAGTCGATATTCTCACCAATGACGCGGCGGTCTCCCTCGAGCAGCGGAAACTGGAGCATCGCGGTTTCCTGCTCCTCCTCGGTGCTGAACGACAGTTCATGCTTTTCGAGCACACCAAGCAGCCACAGTCCGATCGTGTCCGCCCGCACATTCCCGTGCTCGAACGCGGCCGCGTAAAAGTCGGAGCGGATCTCGCCGACAAACGCCGCGTCGACCAGCTCCGGGCGCGCGACCATCGCCAGTTCGGCGGTCAGGCCGAGGTAGCTCAGTCCCCAGACACCAAGCTTGCCGTTGTACCACGGCTGCCGCACGATCCAGTCGAGCGTATCCTCGGTGTCCGCACGTTCGACGAGGTACGGAATGAATTCTCCCTCGCTCTCGAAACGGCCGCGCGTATCCTGTTCGACGACGGCGTATCCGTTGGCCGCGAACAGGATGTGCCCGACGCCAGGCAGCGGCTGGAAATCGCTCTGCGAACGTCCGTACGGCGTCCGGATCACGATGACCGGCCACGGACCCTCGCCTTCGGGCAGAATCACATTGGTCGCCAGGCGCACGCAGTCGCGCATCGGCACCATCAGACGCACGGCCTTGCCAGGTTCGGGCTGCTGAACCGGCTGCGGACATCCGGGGAACAGCGCCGTCGCATCGGATGTGCCCGACTCATTGCACGAGGCCATCATTGCGGCCAGGCTGGCGATACAGCACATCACGATCATCTTGCGCATCGGAATCCTCGCGGTTTGCA
>RFIY01000033.1 GCA_003695505.1 Candidatus Dadabacteria bacterium
CGTCGCCCCGGAATCCGTCGTAGACGGAACTCCGGGGTCCACCAGGGACACCACTGCGCCAGGGTCAGTCCCGGACACGATTCAAAATGCCCTTCGGACGATTTCATATTGTAGGTACGCTTCTTAAGCGCGACCTGCTGCGCGGCTGGATCCCGGCTTGGGGGCCGTGGCGACGGCTTTCGTGCCATTTGGCGGTGGATGTTGGTTTTCGTCAGGGCATATCCATGGCAGGTTCGGTGCCGCCTGAGGTCGATGCCTCTGGCGTGCCTTCATCTGGTATCAGGCGACCCATGCAGGCCGAGAACTCGCCAACGGCATCTCCGCAATTGACGGTCACGACGTTTGGTCCCGAGCTGATTTCGACTTCGGTTGGACTGATGAACGTATACTCGAAATCGTTGACCATGACCGAACCCTGTGCCGGGCACGCATCCGTTTCGCCGATCTCGATGGGCAACAGCGTCGAAATCCGCCAGGTGCCGTCGATACAGTTGCCTCCGTCCACGGTGCCACCCTGGATCGTGACCTTGCCGTCGAAATCGAGCAGCTCCGGAAGGAAGCGTTCGTCCATCTGGAGCGCGAGGTCGGCATTCTCATAGGTCAGAAACCACTGACTTTCGCCGGTACGGTTGCGGAGCGTGCCTTCGACCTGGATGCCGAGGCGCCCCTGATCGTCGGCCGCGCCGTGCATGGACAGGCCTTCCCAGGCATCGTGGCTCCAGACGTCGGTGCCGGCGCGGATCTCGTGTACCAGGTCGGCATCGAGGCCGAACCGAGAAATGTCCGGGCTGGACGTGTCGAGGCCGGTTCCTTCGACGGAGAGCTCGACGAACCCGTTCAGCCATTCGACAACCGCCGGTGCGGCATCATCGGCCATTCGCGGTGGCGCCGACAATGCGGTTGGCGCCGTGCCGACACCGAGCGCGACGCGGCTCGGCGCCGAAAACAGGCCGTTGGAGATGTCAACCAGGTATGTGCCGGTCGTCACATTCTCGGGAACGGTCAGAACGATCCGGTCGAAGCTCCAGGCGGTCACGTCCGATGTCGCATCGATTCGCTCGGCAATCGTGCCGCCTTCGATCCGCAGCAACTGCAGCGTCGGCTCGTCGATCGCGGCATCCGACAAATCGAGTGCGAAGAACCGCCCGACAATATGCAGTTCGCCTCCCGCCGTGACCGGATTCGGTTCGAAGCGCTCGACGGTGGGCAGCGGCAGTTCTTCGTTGTCACCCCCGGCCGCCGGGGCTTCGGCCGGCAGGCCGCAGGCATTGGCTTCGACCCGTACCGCATACCGTATACGGCCGTTGGGCAGGGTCTCCGCCGAGCGTGCCATGGCCAGCGTGCCACCATCCAGGCAGTCGATGGTCTGCTGCTCCGTGCCGCTTTGCGCCGGACGAAAGCCGATGGCGGCTTTCGCCAGAGCCGCCATCGGCTTGGGACCAGATGAGGCGGCGTCGCGACTGGCGTCTTGGCCGAGCGTTTCGAAACCAAACATCAGCGTGCCCAGGATCCCCTGTACGGCCAGGTCGACGACGCCGAGTTCGGCTGGCGCTTCCTGGACGAGTTCTTCCTGGGTGCGTTGCTCCAGCTCGTTGAGAAAGTCGAACAGCACACAGCCGGGCAGGGTCGCGGACAGCGTAGCGGCGGCGATTACGGAACAGAATCGTTTCATCGAAGCCCTCCATACGGGAAACAGGCCAGACGTCAGCGATCTGCCTGTGGATACAGGCAATCAGAATTCGCCCGATGAAAATGTGATCTGTGTCACATTTCCGCGCCGGTGGAGCGCGCACGCAAGACGAAGAAGTTCGAAAACAGACGGATCAGGCCAATGTCGATGTATGCCTTGCCCAGCAGCAGGTCGTGTCCCTCGACGCAGACCAGGTAGTCTCGGATGCGCGCCGAAGGGTCGTACCAGGGATTCCGTCCGGTGCCATAGTCCAGGACGATCGCATTGGTATACCGTCGGCACCGCGGGTGTTCGCTCGCGGGAATCAGATCGTAGAAGCCAAAACGGCGTGGCTTTGGATCCCACGCACGGTCCGGTCCGCTGCGCGGGTGCCGGTCGGAACGGTTGTACCCGTAAGCTGCGCCGTGTTCATCGCGGTCGAATCCTTTGACGAACTTCTGGATGCCGATCAGCCGCGTGAACCAGGGTCGGTTGTAACCGTCATATTCGCGACCGACCAGCGCGCCCGGATCAGGACGCATCCCATCGCGGAGCACCTGTTCGAGCTCGCGGTTCGATGCGCGGATCAGCGATTCCCACGATCGCATGGTGCTGCCTCGTCTGTTCAGGCCTGCGGCATCTGGTGTTCGGGGTATTTCTGCTCGAGCTGCGCCCAGTCGATCATGCCGTCGTCAGCCAGATTCTCGTATTGCAGAATGCCAAGTTCCTCGTATTTGGGCCGAATCCGGTCGGTGAGCAGGCCGACCTTTTTCAGGTTGGGCATCACGCGCGTAAAGAGCAGGTTCCGGAACTGATCCATGACCTGGCTTTCGAGGACGGTGCGCCGACAGAACTCGACATCCCAGCCGAAATGGGCAAACACATCGGTGGCAATCAGGCGTTCGCGCATAACGCAGCAGGCCTCATAGGCGAACTGGGCCCGCTCCTCGCGCTCTTCCTCGCTCAGCGATTTGACGAATTCTTCCATGTATAGCACGCCAAAGGCGACGTGACGGGCTTCGTCGCGAATCACATAGTCCACGATCTGTCGCATCAACGGGTCGCGCGTTGTCAGCAGGGTGGTACGGAACGCCGCGAGCGCCAGCCCCTCGATGATGATCTGCATGCCGATAAACTTCAGATCCCAGCGCGGATCGGTCAGGATCTTGTCGAGCAGCGCCTTGAGGTGCCGGTTGATCGGATACATGAATCCGACTTTTTCATTCAGGTATTTGCCGAATACTTCGACGTGGCGGGCCTCATCGAAAGTCTGCGACGCTGCATAGAGCTTGGCGTCGTAGGTCGGCGCGCAGGTCACGAGCTGCGAGGCGACCAGCAGCGCGCCCTGTTCGCCATGCAGGAACTGGGACTGTGTCCAGCAGTGGTTGTGCCAGGCGACGTCGAGTTTCTCTTCTTCGGTCATATCGTCGTAGTTCGTTCCCTTGAACGGGTTCAGCGCCTCGTCGAACGGGAATTCCGTTTTCGGATGGGTGTACGACCAGTCCACATCGATTTCGGCGTTCCAGTTCAACTCCTTGCCGAGACGATAGAGGCGGCGAATTTTCTGGTCGCATTCCTCGTAGTCCCAGCTATAACTGCCGGTCAGCGGCGTCTGAAAGATTTCGGCAATGTGCTCGACATGTTCCGGCTTGAGGCGATCCTCGAGGTCGTCGTGTTCGTGCGGATCCGGCGTGGTCTCCGCGAGCGGGGTCCAGGTCGTATATTTGATCTCGGTCGGCGTTTGATCGACGAACTTGACACTCATGGGGACTGCTCCTTTGCACCCGGTTTCCGGTCACCGTGATTTTAGCAGAATAAATATTCTATGAAAAGCTGCGCGAGGTCATGCATCATGAACGCAGAGAGCGAGGCGTTCCGATCCGGGGCGCACGCGGCGACCGACGAACCAGGCCTGGAAAGGACGCGAACACCGTGCAACTTCATCCGTTTGACGAGCTCAAGGCGCGCGCACGCCATACGCGGCACAATTTCGTTCGCGATATTCGCAGCGAAGTCACGAGTCTTGACAACAACCAGATCCTGATCGTGACGCGATTGCTCGACGAATATCACGATCTGTCCGTGGCGATGGTCCTGGACGCCGAACTGTGCATCGCCGAGATCGCGTGCAAGGCGGAACGCATGCCGTATCCAACCTGCGAGGAATCCGAAGGCGCGTATGACAGCCTGATCGGCCTGAATGTCTATCAGCGCGGCATCCTGCGCGAGATTCGCTCTCGTGTCGAGCGCGAAGCCGGCTGCACGCATTTCACCGAGCTGATCGAGGCGAGTTTGCGTGCGCTGTTTGCCGGCCTGTACAACGTGCGGCGCAGTGTGGACATCGAGAATCTGATCACGATCGAACAGCGGCGCCAGCTCAATATCCGGCGCCCGATGCTGGCCGGCACATGCCGCAGTTTTCGCAAGAGCGACCGCAACGACGGTGAGTTCGACGTTGCGATCGAGCGAATTCGTGAGGCCGGCTACGATCCGGCCGAGCTCGACCCGCACGGCAGCCTGTTCGGGAAGGGCGTGGCTGGACACGGCTGAATCAGGACGCCCTTGTGGAAAACCCGTACAAGCAATTGTTGCGACGCCGTTTTTTTGCAATGCGCGCCCGGGGCTGCTAGAATCGTGCTATGAGCGACGAACAAAAACAACCCGGCGCGGCCGGAGAAGCCGACGAACACGACGCGTCGAGCTGGGCGGAGCTGCTTCGCAAGGCTGCCTATCTGGGCATCGGTACGGCGTTTGCAACGCAGGAGACCGCACGCTCGGTGTTGCGCGACATGAAGCTGCCCCGCGAAGTCGTGTCGATGATCATGCAGAACTTCGAGAAGAATCGCGAAGAAATGGTCAACGTCGCACAGCGCACGTTGAGCGACTATCTGCAGAATCTGGACGTCGCTCATCTGCTCAAGAATGCGATGGACGGCATGAAGCTCACCGTGACGGGCGAGGTTCAGTTCAACTACGACCCCTCGCGCAAGGGCAAACTCGACGCCGATGTGAAATTGCGCGCCCGTCCCAAGCGGGGCCGACGGCGCAAGAAGGGCGACGACGCCTGATCAGCGGTCGACGCTGTTGTCTTTATCCGTCATTGCGTCGATGTCCTGAAGATCCTGCGGCCGACCGGCGCGCCGTTTCATCGCAAGCAGGTCCTCTCGCGCCAGAATGCGTAGCGTCAGTGCATCATCGCGCGCGACGACGGCTCTTGTGGCATATTCCTGATAACGATCGCCTTCGATGAGGAGCAGATCAACGTCGAGTGGCGGGGTTTCTCGCCGGAAACGTAGCGAAATGACGTCACGCGGCCGAGCCCATTTTATCAGCCGCGTGACATTTTCGATTTCGATCCATTTTGCACCGACGGGTGAAAAGCCCAGGGCGCGTAACGTTTCCAATATGCGTTTCCAGTCGCGACCCCGGAGGCTGGGGATCAGGTCGACATCCATCGTGACGCGCCGGCTCCCGTACAGTTGAGCCGCGACGCCCCCGGCGAGTACGACGGGCAGATCCTGCTCGCTACAGATACGCAGGAATTCGCTGATAACGTCAGTGCCCAACGTCGAGCTCCATACCTCGCAATTTCATGACGAAGTGCCGCCACTGGTCCAATTCGCGCAAACGATCAAAGACGGTGCCCAGTTCCCATTCTCGCGCGTCAGGGTCGAGCGTCGGTGTTGACGGCGCGTCGTGAACCATCTCCTCTGCGTTCGCACGTTCAGTCGGCAGTCTGATGTCAAACGGCATACCCTGGTGCAGGATGATCTGATGGTAGAACATCGAGATGGCGTCGCTGGGCCGCAAGCCGAGGCGCCGCAGCACGGTTTCTGCTTCGGTCTTGATTTCCGGCTCGATGCGTGCGCGGATCATGGCGGTTCGTGTAGCCATTGGAAATATTGTACCCCATTTGGGATACAGGTGGAGCGCGAAAAAAAAGGGGCAGCGGCTCTGCCGCTGCCCCTTTTTGGGATATCCCTGCAGGTGGTGATCAGGCGTCGGCGGTTTCGGGTGCCTCCGCGCCCGCCGCGGCTGATGCTTCCGTGTCGCCGGCAAATACCGATTCGGCAAGAAGCTCGGCCACATCCTTTGTCGCGACCTTTTCTTCGGCCTCGCGATCTTTGACGCCATTGTCGAGCATCGTCATACAGAACGGACAGCCCGATGCGATTGCGTCGGCCTGGGTATCAAGCGCTTCGTCGACACGATTGATGTTGACGCGCGTGCCAATGTGTTCTTCCATCCACATGCGTCCGCCGCCCGCGCCGCAGCAGAAGCCCTGCTCCTTGTTGCGTGGCATTTCGACGCGTTCGACGCCCGGAATCGCGTCGAGCACCTTGCGCGGTGCGTCGTAGACGTCGTTGTGCCGGCCGAGGTAGCAGGAATCGTGGAACGTGATCTTCTTGAAGGTCTCCACGGCCTGCGGCTTGAGCTTGCCCTGTTCAACGAGTTCAGCGAGGATCTCGGTGTGGTGCATCACGTCGTATTCACCGCCAAACTCGGGATATTCGTTGCGCAGCGTATTGAAACAGTGCGGGCACTGGGTGATGATCTTCTTGACGCCATAGCCGTTGAGCGTCTCGATGTTCATCTGCGCCATCGTCTGGAACAGCAGTTCGTTGCCAAGACGGCGGGCGCTGTCGCCGGTACACATTTCTTCGGTGCCCAGCACGGCATAGCTGACGCCGGCCTTGTTCAGCAGCTTCGCCATGGCCTGGGTGATCTTCTTGTTGCGGTCGTCGTACGCGCCGGAGCAACCGACCCAGAACAGGTACTCGACCGGCCCTTCGACTTCGCTGATCACCGGCACTTCGATGCCCTTGGCCCAGCCCATCCGGTCTTCGGCGCTGAGGCCCCACGGGTTGCCCTGGCGCTCGATGCCCTGCATTGCCGCACCGGCTTCGGCCGGGAAATCGGCCTCCATCATCTGCTTGTACTGGCGCATGCCGATGATCTTGGTCAGGTGCTGGTTTTCGACCGGGCACGCTTCGACACAGTGGGCGCAGGTCGTGCACGCCCAGATGAAGTCGGCGCTGAAGACCGTGCCGATCAGCGGCGGCAGGTTGTCGAGGTTGCCGGCGAGGATGTCCTCTTTGTACTCGTACAGGTGGTCGCGCAGCTTGGTGTGCAGACGCATCGGGCTGAGCGGCTTGCCCGTCTGGTACGCGGGGCACATCGAGTCGCAGCGGCCACACTCGGTACAGGTGTAGGTGTCGAGCAGGTCCTTCCACGACACGTCCGTGACCTTGCCATAGCCGAGCACCGGCTCCTCTTCCATCGCGGCGGCGGCTTCTTCGTCAAAAAAGAAGCTCAGATCGACCGAACGGATCTGGCCACGTTTCTTGAGACGGGTCAGAAACGAGTTCGGGATCGCCGTGATGACGTGGAAGTGCTTGCCGAGCGGCAGGACGTTCAGGAATACCAGAATAATCGTGATGTGGATGAAGTAGTTGACGCCGTGGATCCAGTGCAGCACGGTGTTGCTGAGGCCGATAAACAGCGGTGCCACCGCCGCCGTAACCGGACTCCAGTTGGCTTCGACGGAATGCAGGTTGGCGCCATTGTTCATGGCGAACAGCGCGGCATCGGCGATGATGTCGGTCAGGCACAGCGTGCCAATGAAGCCGAGAATCAGCAGCGCTTCGCCACTCTGCTTCATCCGCGGCGGCTTGACGACCAGGCGCCGGTAGGCGGCGTAGCTGACCGCGGCAAGCACAATTACCAGCACGATGTCCTTGGTGACCAGGTAAGCCGGTTTGAGCGGCCCGAACAACAGAACATCGCTCGCGCCCGGCGCAATCCCATCGGCAAACATCGTGACGGTGCGAATGCCCAGAACCAGGAAGCCCCAGAAAATGAACGCGTGCATCGGTCCGGCGATCGGATCCTTGAAGATCTTGGATTGCCCGAATGCGATCACGAGCATGCGTTTGACGCGCTCCGGGATCGTTTCCAGCGGTGGTTCCTCTGACGGACCCGCAGCCGCGAGGAGCTGTATCCGTACATACATCGAGTATGCGAATACGCCGAGTCCGACCAGCAGCAGTGCGATGACCGCCGCAGAGCCAGGAATCGGGAAATCACCCCAGTTGGTCGCCATCAGATGCAGTTCGTGCATGGGAGAACCCCTTTGTTCAGGCTGGTTGTCGACCTGAGAAGTCGTGCGCTGTAAACTGATGTGCAGCGCCGTTGCAATGTCGCTCGGTCGCCCGGTTGCGACCTGAGCGCTGGCGCGGCAAAACCCGGATTCAGGGTATCACAAGCGCCTCTGAACCGCGACTCAGAAGTCCGCCGCACGATGGCGTTTTTTTCGGCCAGACCCAAGCTGGAGTAGCCATGTCCCATTCCGATTCATCTTCGTTACCGCTCGTTGCAGGCGTCGAGACCGCCGGCGCAGCCTGCGGCATCAAACCGGCGGGCAGACCGGACCTTGCGCTCTGGCACTTTCCCGACGGCGCACGCTGGGCCGCCACGGTGACAAATCATCAACTGCGCGCCGCGCCGGTGCGGCGGCTGGAAGCGCTGCGCTCCGCGTCGCCGCGCCCGCTGTTGCGCGCGATTGTCGTCAATTCGGGCAACGCCAATGCGTGCACCGGGCACAGCGGAATGGCCGCTGCGGAATCGGTGGCGACCGCGGCGGCGCGAGAACTCGGCTGTGACCCATCCCAGGTGCTCACCTGCTCGACTGGCGTCATCGGCGTGCCACTGCCGGACGACCGGATTTGCGCAGCGCTGCCGGATCTCGTCGGCGCACTCGACCCCGCCGGCTGGGCGCGGGCGTCTGCCGCGATCATGACCACCGATAACGGCCCCAAGACCGCCTGGCGCGAAATCGGTGGCGTGCGGATTGTCGGCATTGCCAAGGGCGCCGGGATGATCGCGCCGAACATGGCGACAATGCTCGCGTATGTCTGTACCGACGCTGATCTGGACGAGGCGACCCTGGACGATATGCTTGCGGCGGCGGTCGACGCATCGTTCAACCGGATCATCGTCGATGGCGACCAGAGCACCAACGACACCGTCGTACTCGCGGCGACCGGAAAGGTCGCCGTACGGGATCGTGGCGCTGTCGCGCAGGCCATTCGCGAGGTCTGTCTGGAGCTGGCGCTGATGATCGTGCGCGACGGGGAAGGGGCAAGGCGGATCGGGCGTATCACCGTCGAGGGCGCGCCGAACGATGCCGATGCGCTGCGGATCGCGCGCACAATCGGCCTCTCCCCGCTCGTGAAGACGGCGCTGTATGGCGGCGATCCCAACTGGGGGCGCATCGCGGCCGCGGCCGGCAACGCCGGTGTGCCGCTGGATGAATTCGATCTGGTCATCGAGGTCGGCGGTGAAGTCCTCTATCGCAACGGCGACAACTGCATGACCGCGGATGTCGAAGCGCGGGCCGCGGCAGCGATGGCGCAGGACGAAGTGCCGATTCGGGTCGTAGTCGGCAACGGTTCGGGTACGGCAACGATCTGGGCCAGCGACCTGGGGCACGAATATGTGACCTGCAACGCGGACTATCGAAGCTGACCATGGCATCTGACACGCTCGAACCGGATCGGTTGTCGCGCGACGCGGCTGCGCTGCGCGCGCGCCTCGGCGACATCCTGCTGCCGCCAGGCGCAACGGACGACGCGCTCTATCCCGACCATCGTGATGCCGCGGTACTGGTGCCGTTCGTGATCCGCGATGGCGTGCCCTATCTGCTGTTTTTGCTGCGGCCTGAGACGATGCGTGAACATGCCGGACAGGTTGCCTTTCCGGGCGGACGGGTCGATCCGGGTGAAACGAAAGTCGAGGCGGCGTTGCGCGAAGCACAGGAAGAGCTCGGCATCGAGCCGGCTACGGTAGATGTCGTCGGCCAGGTGCGCGGCATCCCGACGGTGACGTCGTACTGGGTCACGCCGGTCGTTGGCTGGCTCGAACAGCCGCCCGTGCTGCATCCGAATCCGGGGGAGGTTGCCGAGGTGTTCGAGGTCGCGTTGTCGGAATTGCTGCGTCCCGAGGCCTACGAAGGCAATCCGGTCATCTGGCGCGGCCGCCAGGGCTGGGTCGACTATTTCCGCGTGCGCGACACCGAAGGAAAACCGCGCATCGTCTGGGGGGCGACCGGCCGCATGCTGCACCAGTTTTTCGAGCAGGTCTTTGGCTGGGAACCGCCCGATCCACGCTGGCACGAGATCGGGCCGACGGTCGGCGAGTTCATCGAGGTCGAATAGCGGATCAGCGTTGAAGTTGTTAACATATGACCTTCAGATGCCCAGCGGCTTCTGCCGCGGTATCTGAACGGGCGTTCCGCCCGACATCCGAACAGACATTCCCGCCCCGGTAGCTCAGTTGGTAGAGCAGAGGACTGAAAATCCTCGTGTCGGTGGTTCGATTCCGCCCCGGGGCATCCGCCTTAGATCCTGGTGCCGCTGATCCGCGGCGATATTCTCGTGTAACTGGTGGACCACCGAACGGTCGTCAGCTTCTGACGACCGTAGTCGGGGTTGCGGCCCCTGTCGGGGCCGTCCCTGCGGGGCTCCCTCGCTGCGCTCGGTCGCGACTCGCCAAGGGCGAGTTCGATTCCGCCCCTGGGCGCCGAAGCCTTGGCGAAGGCGGCCCGGGGCATCCTCCTTGATCCAGACATCTCTGAGTCGCGGCGATGTTCTCGCGTAACTGGTGGACCACCGAACGGTCGTCAGCC
>RFIY01000267.1 GCA_003695505.1 Candidatus Dadabacteria bacterium
CAGCACCTCCTGCACGAAACCGTACAACAGCAATGCCTCGGCCGACTGCCGTCCAAGTCCGCGGGCACGAAGATAGAACAGCGCCTGTTCATCGAGTTCCCCGCAGGTCGCCCCATGCGTGCAGCGCACGTCATCGGCGTAGATCTCCAGCTCCGGGTTCGTCTGCAGCCACGCGTCGTCGGACAACAACACGGCGGGGCTCGCCTGGAAGGCGTTGGTCTGCTGCGCGGCCTGCTGCACCACGACGCGCCCGCTGAAGATGGCATGCGCCCGATCATCGAGCACGATCTTGTACAACTGATTGCTTTCACTGCCTGGCGCGCGGTGCTCCATCCGCGCATGGATATCATTGACCTGCTCGCCGCCAATCAACGCCAGTCCGTTCCAGGTGATGCGCTCCTCACTGCCATCGAGCTCCGCGACAACATCATGGCGATGCAAGGCCGCGCCAAAATCGAGGGCCAGCCCTTCGAAGGTCGTTCCTTCGCCGCACGCACGGAGCAACGTTGCGGCGATGTGTGTCGCCTGCCCGGCTTCGTTCTGCAGACGCAACAGACGCAGATGCGCGCCCTCGTCGAGATCGATCTGGGTCACCGGCAGCACCAGCGATGCGCCATCACTGATCCAGCATTCGACCAGCGTCAGCACGGCGCCCGATTCAACCGACACGCAAACGCGGGGCGCCGCGACGACGCCTTCGAGTCCGACGCGGAGATGAATCAGGCCCACGGGCTCGTCGATCCGCACGCCACCGGCCGCCGTCAGCTCGATCGCATCGTCACCCAGCACGACGTTGGCCGCGACGAATGGATTGTCCTGGTACAGGGATTCAAGTGGCGCCGTCAGCTCCTCGCCCTGATCCGCACACTCCGAAGCGCGTCTCCAGGTAACGCCTTCCGGCAGCTCCGTCAGTTCCGGCGCGACCAGGCCATTGATCGTCACCAGCCGCCAGCGAACCGACGGCGGCGCCTGTTCGAGCAGCGTTTCGACACCTTCTGCGCCAACTTCGCCACCCTCGCCGCGCAACTGCCAATCGGCCTGCAGCACCGCGCGCAGGTCGATCTGGCGGTAGCGTTCTTCGACGCCGTGCGTACCCGGCAGGCCCCGCTCGCGCAGGATCTGAGCGGCGCGTGCACGCGCCACCGGATAACCGCGCCCTTCGGGGTTACCGGCCTCCAGCAGTTCGCTCAGGATCATGACAGTGCAACCCCCGCCTCTTCGAGCACCCAGTTGTAACCGCGTGCTTCGAGCTGCTCGGCCAGCGAGCGGTCCCCGCTGCGAATCACGCGCCCAGCCGCCAGCACATGAACGACGTCCGGCACGATATACTCGAGCAGCCGCTGGTAGTGCGTGATCATCAAGAACATCCGCTCCCCATCACGCAATGCATTGACGCCGTCCGAAATGGTTCGCAGCGCATCGATGTCCAACCCGGAGTCGATTTCGTCCAGAACGGCGAGCCGTGGTTCGAGCATCGCCATCTGGAAAATCTCGTTGCGCTTGCGCTCGCCACCGGAAAACCCATCATTGACCGGACGATTCAGCAACTCCTTCGGCATCTGCACAAGCTTCATCTTCTCGCGCGCCAGTTTCAGAAACCCCGCCGCATCCAGCTCCGGCAACCCGCGGTGCTCACGCACCTCGTTCAGCGCCGCTTTCAGAAAGTAACTGTTGCTGATTCCCGGAATCGCGACCGGCTGCTGAAAGGCCAGAAACACGCCCTCGCGCGCGCGCTCTTCGGGGTCCATCTCCAGCAGGTCCTCACCAAAAAACAGAATCTTGCCGTCAAGCACCTCATAGCGATCGTTGCCCGCGATCACCTGCGCGAGCGTACTCTTGCCGGAACCGTTCGGTCCCATGATCGCGTGCACCTCTCCAGGACGAATCGTCAGATCGATTCCGTGCAGGATTTCGGTACCATCGATGGCGGCCCGCAGGCCCTGAATTTCCAACATTTCTGTCATTCCTTTTGTTGATTGCTTGCCAGTTCCGCCGGGCGCCTCGACAACGAACCCGGACGGCACCGCAGTTTCTATCCGACACTGCCTTCGAGACTGACTTCGAGCAGTTTCTGCGCCTCGACCGCGAACTCCATCGGCAGCTCACGAAAGACCTCTTTGCAAAACCCGTTGACGATCAGTGATACGGCATCCTCTTCGGACAGCCCCCGTTGCAGACAGTAAAAGATCTGGTCCTCGCCAATCTTCGATGTCGTCGCCTCGTGCTCGACCTTGGCGCTGCGGTTGCGAACATCGATATAGGGGAAGGTATGCGCACCGCACTGATCGCCGATCAGCAGCGAATCGCACTGCGAATAGTTGCGTGCGCCCGTCGCGCCCTTCTGGATCCGTACCAGGCCGCGATAGCTGTTCTGGCCGCGCTGCGCCGAGATACCCTTGCTGACGATCGTCGAGCGCGTATTGCGCCCGATATGAATCATCTTCGTACCGGTATCAGCCTGCTGTTTGCGGCTCGTCAGCGCCACCGAATAGAACTCACCGATCGAATCGTCGCCCTGCAGGATC
>RFIY01000268.1 GCA_003695505.1 Candidatus Dadabacteria bacterium
CTGAGCTGGAGGAAAAAGCATGGCTACCGGCAAAGATCAATTGCTGAACCGCTTGCGCGAAGAGGTGCCGCAGGTTGACATCAGGGATGTCTCCGAGCGGCTCGAGCGCGGCGAAAAGCTCTATCTGGTCGACGTGCGCGAGGCGGACGAGCATGCGCAGGGATACATCCCCGGCGCAATCTTCATTCCGCGCACATACCTGGAAATGCGCATCGAGAACGAAATCCCGGACAAGGACGCCGAAGTCGTCGTCTACTGTGCGTCGGGCCAGCGCAGTCTGTTCGCGGCGCGTGCGCTTCGGGATCTCGGTTACACGAATGTCGTCAACATGGCGGCAGGGTTCAACGGCTGGAAGAACGCCGGGCTGCCCTTCGATATGAAGAAGGGCGACAGCCGGGCCCGTTCGGCGCGCTACAGTCGCCACCTGCTGATCCCCGAGATCGGTGAGGCCGGCCAGGAAAAGCTGCTGGCCAGCCGGGTGCTGATGATCGGCGCGGGTGCGCTGGGCGCCCCGAACGCCATCTACCTGGCCGCCGCGGGTGTCGGGACGATCGGCATCGTTGACGCCGACGTCGTCGACGAGTCGAACCTGCAACGGCAGGTCATCCACCGCACCGTCGATGTCGGCCGCCCCAAGGTGGACAGCGCGCGCGAGTTCATCCGCAACCTGAATCCCGATGTCAATGTCGAAACCTTCCCGGTGCGGCTGTCGGCCGAGAATGCCTATGAGATTCTCGACCACGGCTGGGACGCGGTGATCAATGGCTGTGACAACTTTCCGACGCGCTACCTGATCAACGATGCCTGCTATTTTCGCGGTATCCCGGTCGTCGATGCGTCGATCTTCCGCTTCGAGGGCCAGGCGTCGGTGTACAAGTTTGGCGAGGGGCCGTGCTACCGCTGCCTGTACCCCGAGCCGCCGCCACCGGAGCTCGCGCCGAGCTGCGCCGAGGCGGGTGTGCTGGGTGTGCTGCCCGGCACCGTCGGCACGATTCAGGCGCTGGAGACGATCAAGCTGCTGCTCGGCGTCGGCGAGAACCTCGTCGGCCGGCTGTTGCACTTCGACGCGCTCGAAATGAAATTCCGCACGCTGCACGTCGAAAAAGACCCGGCCTGCCCGCTCTGCGGCGAGCAGCCGACCGTGACCGACCTGATCGACTACGAGTGGTTCTGCTCGGCGGACTTCAACGCCGCGCCCGCCGGATAATCCGGCGGCGCGGGGGTATGTACGCCCAGGACCAACCGGACAAACACGAGTGAACAAGGACAGACAAGTGACAAGCTGGAAAGAAGCGCTTGCGGACCGGATACCGGAAACGCTTGCGAACGAAATCGACGAATTCGAAGCGCAGATGGAGCTGAAAAAGCTCGGCAAGATCGACGACAAGGTTTTTGCCGAGCTGCGTCTACGCCGGGGCGCTTATGGCCAGCGCTACGACAATGGCTACCGCCATGACGGTCAGCAGAGCCGCAAGATCCCGTTTCCGGATGAGCTGACGAAGGGGCCGGATACCTACTGGCACGCGCCGGGTATGCAGCGGATCAAGATTCCCGGGGGTCAGATGACGGCAGAGCAGCTCGAAGTCATGGCGGATCTGGCCGAGGAGTACTCCGACGCAATTCTGCACGTGACGACGCGGCAGGACATCCAGCTCCATTTCGTGCACATCGAGGACACGCCCGACATGCATCGGCGGCTGGCTGCGGTCGGGATCACGACGCGCGAAGCGTGCGGCAACAGCTGGCGCAACGTGACAGCCTGCCCGCGCGCCGGCGTCTGCCAGGATGAAGCGTTCGACGTGACACCGTACGCCGTCGAAACGGCCTGGTATTTCATGGGGCACCGCGACGTTCAGGACTTCGGACGCAAGTTCAAACCGGCCTTTTCCGGTTGTTCGCAGCATGCCTGCGGACTCGTCAATATGCACGATATGGGCTACGTCGCGAAGACACGCGAGATTGACGGCGAAACGGTGCGCGGGTTCGAGGTCTGGGTTGGCGGCGGACTGGGCGCGGTACCGCACGAAGCGAAACTGCTGCGTGAGTTCGCGACCGAAGAAGAGATCATTCCGCTGTCACAGGCCGTGTCGCGGGTTTTCGCGCGTCTCGGCGAAAAGAAGAATCGCAACAAGGCGCGCATCAAGTTTCTCGTCGCGAAGCTCGGCATCGACGAATTCCGGCGGCTGGTTGATGAAGAGTTGAACACGCTAGAGGAAGACCCGCGCTGGACGGACTGGATTCCAGCCGCACGTGCGTTCGGTGAGCAGGCGCATCCCGAGCCCGTCGAAGGGGTCGAAATCGATCACGGCCCGGAATTCGACCGCTGGAAAAATACGAACGTCTACCAGCAACGGCAAAAGGGCTTTGTCGGCGTCACGATCAATCTGCCGCTGGGCGACATCACGTCTGAACAGTCGCGTGCGCTGGCCGACATCGTGCGCAAGTACACGAACGATTCGATTCGCACGACGGTCGAGCAGAATCTGTTTTTGCGCTGGATCCACGAGGCCGATCTGCCAGCGCTGTACCGTGATCTCAAGGCGCTGAATCTGCACGCGCCCGCCGGGGAGTCGATTGCCGACGTGACAAGCTGCCCGGGTACCGATACCTGCAAGCTCGGCATTTCGGCGAGCCGCGGTCTCGCCGGCGTGCTGCGCGAACGACTGGCTGCGCGGGGACTCGATCAGGAACCGGCGCTCAAGGATCTGCGCGTCAAGGTCAGCGGGTGTTTCAATTCGTGCGGCCAGCACCATATTGCCGACATCGGCTTTTTCGGCTCCAGCCGCACGGTCGGCAATCATCGGCTGCCGGCATTTCAACTGATCCTCGGCGGGCAGTGGGTCAACAATGGCGGTGCGTACGGCATGCCGATGGGGGCTTACCCGTCGAAGCGGGCGCCCGAAATCGTCGACCGCCTGATTGACCTTTACCTGAAGGAACGTCGGGATGGTGAGTCCTTCCGCGATGTCGTGTCGCGTGTCGGCAAGAAAAACGTTAAGGAACAACTCAAGGATCTCGCGGCTCCGCCGAGTTATGAGGAAGCGCCCGAGTTCTACCGCGACTGGGCCGACAGTCGCGAATATACCATCGGTGACATCGGCGTGGGCGAATGCGCGGGCGAGGTTGTGTCGTTGACCGAGTTCGACATCGCACGAGCCGAAAGTGCTGTTTTTGACGCGCAGGTGCTGCTCGAAGAGGACGGCTCGGACGAGGCGCTGCGCCAGGCTCATCAGCTTGCATTCCAGGCCATGGTGCTGGCCGCGCAGGGCCTGCTCAAGCTCAACGACCCCGACGTACCGGATGATCCAGATGTCATCGTGGAGCGTTTCCGCATCGAGTTCTACGACACGGAGTTGTTTTTTGACCCGTATGCAAAGGGCAAGTTCGCCGAGTACTTTTTCAATGCGGCCGAGAACCGCGACGAGCACGCCAGTCGCGACCGCGCCAAGCAGCGGATCGAGGAGGCCAATCTGTTTATCGAAGCCGCGATTGCCTGCCATCAGCGCCTGCTGTCGGCCGGCGCCGCCAGTTGAAGCAAGGATCGCACGATGTCCACTGATCTGCAACGTATTTGCGTCAAGTTCTACACAACCACCGGCGAGGCGGTCGATCAGACGCCACTGATCGATGTATTCCAGGACTGGATCCGCACGGACCGGCTCGACGAGATCATGATCGACATTGCCGACTACCGGCATGTGCCGAACGGGCCGGGGATGATGCTGATTTGCCACCATACCGACTACGCACTCGACAGCGCCGAAGGCGAGCGACTCGGGTTGCTGGTGCAACGCAAGCAGCCGCTGGCCGGCAACGTGGCCGACCGAATCGTGGCGATCGCGCAGTCGGGGTTGCGTTTCATCGAGGCGCTGCAAGGCGACCCGCGCGTCCCGGATGGTTTGACGTTCGACCTGTCGGGCTTCGAAGTGCTGTCCAATGATCGCCTGCGCGTCCCGAACACCGACGAAGGCTTTGCGGCGATCCGCGGCGAGGTCGAAGCGGCGGCGCAGCGGCTCTATGGCGATGCCGACATCACAATTGAGCGTCGTGCCAACCATCCGCGTGCGCGCCTGGCGGTTGTCGTGCGGAGCAGCGCAACGCCTGTACTGTCGGATTTGCTCGCAGCCGCGGCCGCGTGACGGATTGACCGAAAGACGGCGCCGGGTAAACTGAAGGGGCAGGTGGGCATTCGCTCACTTGCCTCTTCCGTAACCGCCCCCGCGATGGAGCCGCAACCAGCATGTCCGGACCGCGCAAACGTCTGCCCCGCGACGATCGCCGTCGACAGATCGTCGCCGCGGCGATCGGTGTTTTCGGAAAACACGGCTACCACGCCGCGACGACGGCCGAGCTGGCTCGCGCGGCGGGCGTCAGCGAAGCATTGCTGTATCAGCACTTCGACAGCAAGAAGGATCTGCTGCTGGCAGCAATCGCACAGATCGGCGAATGGGTACACGAGGGCCTGCAGGAGGTGCTGGCCGCGACACGCGATCCAAAGGTGACACTGTTGCAGCTTTCGGACGCCTTTCGTGAGTTTACGCGCAGCCATCCCGACGTGCCGCGCCTGGCGCTGGCGCTGAC
>RFIY01000269.1 GCA_003695505.1 Candidatus Dadabacteria bacterium
AGGACTGGGTGCGCCGCGCTCCTCTGGAGTTGGCCGAGCTGGTTTTGATGGCCCGTGAACACTATTTGAAAGGAGACTATTTCGGGGCATCCACTTGGTATCAGAAATGCGCCTACTACTCACCCCGCCTCAAGGATGAGGAACTAAAGTGGGCTTTGAAAAAAGAACTGACTGGATTTGCCATGCATAATCCGAATTTCATCGGTATATGGAAGGATGTTCGCAAGGTGATCGCCGAAAACCCTGGCATCCTTCAGACGGAGCTATACAAGATGGTCCCTTACGATCGCGAGCAGGTCCGATACGTCACCTATTTCGCCGAAGAATCCGGGCTTCTCAAACGGGAGAGGTCCGGCAGGACGTATTCCCTGAGGCTTGCGGATGGCTAGGCGGGCACGCCGAAACCGACCGAGCAAGGAGGAAATCCGGGCCGGGGTCGAAATGCACAGGTGGGATGGCATCGTCCGCATCTGGCAGACCGTTGTGCCCTGGGCCGGGTGGGTGCTGATCTCCCTTTTTGCCTGGCTGAGCATCCGGGAGCTTGCCGGGCATGTCACGATAGCCAATATCAAAATCCTGGCGCAGGCCATGAGCGGCGGCGAATCGCCCTGTCCGGCATGGTATCTGGTTGTGGCATCTGTTATGCTCGGATTGGGTGGTGTATGGTTCGGGCGTCGGGAGCGGCGATTGCGCAAGGACACCATCGAACGGCTTCACCCCTATCAGCGGCTCTGGGAGGAGCGGTCCGATCCCGATCGCTCATCCAGCAACCTGACCCCGCGCGGAGACACCAGGCCGGAGGATCGATAATGGAACTGCTCGCCGACATGCAACACATCATCTTTCTGATCCTGCTCGCGCTGCTTTGGTGGCTGTGGCTGGAGGTGAAGCGCTACCGCCTGGAAAAGACCCGGCAGGCCATCTTCGCGATCCGCGACGATCTCTTCCTGCGCGCCAGGGAAGGTGCAATCGACTTCGATTCGGATGCCTACAGGCTCACACGCGCGCTGCTCAACGGCGCGATTCAGTATGCCGAGCGCATCAGCCTGATCCGCATCATGGGGGTTCGCCGGATCATGAGAAAGCATGGCTTGGAAGGGCTGTTTGCGTCCCGAATGCGCGCCGCTCTCGATGGCCTGACCAAAGAGCAGAAACGTCTTATTCTGGATTGCATCGAAGAGCTGGACGGTGTGCTCATTTCGCACATGGTTCGTTCCAGCCTGCCGCTGATGATCATCGTCGAGGTTGCCCGGGTGTTTCACATCATCGGCCGGCTGCGTGCCGCCGCGCGCCTCGGCAAGACGATCAACAACGATCTGATGATGGATGGCGCCTTCGCCTGATTATCACCCGCCCACGTTTCGCTCAACGTAGGCTTCGTTCCCGAGATTGCCCCGCCGGAAACGTTTCCGGCGGTTTCTTTTTATAGGCAGTAGATGATTTCGCCCCGTGGGTGCTTGCGGAGCCCGGCTTGCCGGGCTCCCTCCACACGGGAGGCGGAATGCGCGAAATCAACAGGATCATTGTCCACTGCGCGGCGACGCCGAACGGTCAGGTGTTCACCGCCGAAGACGTGCTGCACTGGCATACGGATCCCAAACCGAGAGGGCGCGGCTGGAAGCATGCGGGTTACCACTTCGTCATCGAACTGGATGGCAAGGCATCTCCCCTTGTGGCACTTGATGACGACAGGTTTATCGAGCCTTGGGAGATCGCGAATGGCGCAAAGGGGTACAACCAGGACAGCGTTCATGTGTGTCTGATCGGCACAGACCGGTTCACCGAGGCGCAGTGGGATACGCTCCACCGCTTGGTGGCAGACTTGGGACTGCGCTTTCCTGGAGCCACGGTGCACGGCCACCGCGAATTCAATCCGCACAAAATCTGTCCTGGCTTCGACGTGAGCCTGTGGCTCACCGAGCCCGCGCGCATCGAGCGCGAGCACCTGCTGGATTCCGTGGAGGACGATGGCTGATGCCGGCGCTGATCTTCCATGCGCTTCTGCCGGCCATTCCGTTGGGGATGGTCGCCGGACTGTACTGGCAATCGTGGACGGTCGGTTTGCTGGTTGCCGCCGGCGTGATCCTGGGCGAAGCCTGGGTGGTGCTGAGATTTGTCCGCGCATTCGGATAACCGAAGAAGGAGGATGACATGGAAATCGTGGTCGAAGGAGTTCTGATCGTGGCGGCGTTCGTCGCCGGATTCTTCGTGGGCGGCAAATGGAAGGCCCGGGTTGTGCGCGAAGCGATGGCGATGGCGGGCGATGCCCGGGACAAGATCAACGCCGTCATCAAGCGGATCTGATCGAGGGCGCCATGCTGAAGGAACTGATCGAGGGCCTGGCCGCGCCGATAACCGGCCTGATCGGCAAGTTCGTGGAGGACAAGGACAAGCGCAACGAGCTGGCCGTGGAGGTCGGGCGCATGATGAGCCAGGCGGCCGAGCGCGCCGACGCCTACGCGAAGGCCCTGCTGGAGGAGAAGGCGAAGATCATTCGCGCCGAGGCCACCGGCCATTCCTGGCTGCAACGCAACTGGCGGCCGCTGATGATGCTGTGGTTCGCGGTGCTGCTGGGGATGTACTGGTTCGGCGTCACCCCGCCGAATCTCACCGAGGCGGTGGTGGTCAAACTGTTCGAGCTGCTCAAGCTCGGCATCGGCGGCTATGTGGTCGGCCGCTCGGTGGAGAAGATCGCGCCGCAGCTGGCCGATGCGTGGAAAAACCGTGGCTGACATCGTGGACAGGGCGCAGGAGCGCGAGGAAGCGCACCGGGCGCGGGCCATCGAGGCCGCGCGCCGGGTCATGCGTCCCGGGCGGCAGCGCATCCGGGACGGCCGCGTGGTCTGTCTCGATTGCGGCGAGCCGATCCCGGCCGGGCGGCTGGCTGTCGTTCCGACGGCCGTGCGATGTCTCGGATGCCAGCGGGCGCATGAGGAGGGAGCCTGGTGAATTACGATGCGGCGAAGTTCTGGTTCGAGGTTGTGGTGTTCCTGTTCAACGTATCGCTCTGGATCTACGTCTGGCGTTCGAACAAGGACAAGGCCACGAATGAGAAGATTGAAGCGCTGGAGCGCAAGCATAACGACGAGCTGAAGCGACTGACGGACAGTCTGTCGGAGATGGACAAGCGTCTGGTGCTGGCCATCGGCAAGAGCGAGCTGGAACCGATCTATGACCGCCTGCGAGGGATCGGCGAGTCTTTCAGCGAGATGGCCGGCGAATTCAAGGGAGTGAAGCGTCAGCTGGAGCTGATTCAGGAGGCGCTGATCAACGGAGGCAAGGCATGAGTCTGATCGATATTCAGCGTGCCGACCGCCGCCTGCTGATCCTGCGGGCGCTGGCCGAGGAGCCCGATTACTCGCTTTCGGACATCGTGCTGCGCGTCCTGCTGGCCGAATTCGGACACGACGTGCCGCTGGACACGGTTCGCGCCGATCTGGACTGGCTGGCGCGCGCCGGCCTGGTCACCACCGGCGAGGCGGGCAGCGCGCTCGTCGCCACCGTCACG
>RFIY01000270.1 GCA_003695505.1 Candidatus Dadabacteria bacterium
GTTTTGCAGCGCCCGGTTGATGGACGATGGCATCATCGACCCGCGCGACACGCGCCGCGTCCTCTGGTTCCTGCTCGAAACGGTCCTCGAAGCGCGCGAGCGCAAGGTGCAGCCGCTGAGCTTTGGTGTGCAGCGGTACTGACCGATCACGTGTGCCGCGCTGCGGCGGCACGCATGATTCGGTAGAATCGTTGGCAGGCGTGCGACCAACCATCAGCGGAGACGACCATGGCCGAACCGACGACCAAGCAACTGCTCGAAAAACTGACCGGCAAGCGCATTTTTCTGTCGACACGCTGTGGCACGTTTCGGGAGCAGGGCGGCGTGATTCAGCAGGTTTTCGAGAACTTCTTTCTGTTCCACACGGTTGAGGAGCGCTCACAGGACGAGACGCCGATCCGCAACTGGGTCTGGGTCGACAACATCGGTGTGATCACCGAGGCGCCCCGTCTCGCCGTGGAACAACTGGCCATCGAACGCTGACCGCCGCAGACGACGAACATTGGATGAGAGGGGCGCTGGCGCTGGCCGACGAGGCTGCGCGCCTGGGTGAAGTGCCGGTCGCGGCGATCGTCGTACATCAGGGCGAAGTGCTGGGTCGCGGATTCAATCGCAAGGAGTCTGGCGATCCGACCGCACATGCCGAGATGATCGCGATTCGCGAAGCGGCGGCGCGGATCGGTGACTGGCGGCTGCATGAAACGACGCTCTATACGACACTGGAACCTTGTCTGATGTGTGCGGGCGCCATCTTGCAGGCCCGCGTTGGCCGCATCGTCTATGGCGCGGCCGACCCCAAATTCGGAGCCGTCGAGTCGTTGCTGCGGGTGTTCGAGCGACCATGGAACCATCGACCGCAGATCGACGGCGGCGTCCTCGCGGCCGAAAGCGCGCAGCGCCTGCGGGCCTTCTTTGCCGAGCGCCGCAAAACGGCCGACAATAAAGCATGATGCAAAACGGGTCCGATCAGTCAGAATTCGAACGGGTCATCCTTTTCTGCAAGCGCGATGCCCCGACCGAACTGGTGCGTTCGGTGGCCGATGCCCTCGCAGACCGGGGGACAGACGTGCAGCGCGTCTGGTCCGAGCGTGGCGTATCGTTTGAGCTGGACGGTGCCGATCTCGTGCTGGTGCTCGGCGGCGACGGCACGTTTCTCGCGGCCGCCCGGGCCGCCGCGCCCGCTGGGGTGCCGGTCCTCGGGATCAACCTCGGTTCGCTCGGATTTCTGGCCGAATACGAGCGCGAGGAATGGCCCGAGGCGATCAACGACCTCTACGCCGGCCGCGTGCGTCGCGAACGGCGACTGATGCTCGACTGCGCGCTCGACGGCGCCGACTGCGGCTGGGTGCTCAACGATGTCGTGATCGCCAAGACGGCGCTGGCGCGGATGATTACACTCGACCTGTCGATCGACGATCAGCCGGTCACGCGCCTGCGCGCCGACGGCCTGATCATCGGCACGCCTGTCGGCAGTACCGCCTACAATCTGTCCGCCGGCGGGCCGATCGTCCAGCCCAGTACCGACGTGATCACGATTACGCCGATCTGCCCGCATCAGCTCAACCTGCGTCCGCTCGTCGTGCCGGCGCAGGCGCGCATCCGCGTCGATCTGGCCGAACCGGTGGAAGACGCCTATCTGACGCTGGACGGGCAGATCGGGCAGCCGCTGTCACAGGCGTGTACGATTACGGTCAGCGCCGCGGCGCGGCCCTTGGAGCTGGTCGCGGCGGCGCACCGGCGCTTCTATGCGATCCTGTCAAGCAAGCTGGGCTGGGGCGCGCCCGTGGATGACGAACAAACGGAATCCTGAGCGAGGGGGAAACAATGCTCCGGGAAATCCATATCGAGAACCTAGCCGTGATCGAGCGGCTGACCGTCGAGCTGCCGGCCGGTTTCGTCGTGTTGACCGGCGAAACGGGCGCGGGCAAGAGCCTCGTGATCCAGGCGCTGGAGCTCGTGGCCGGCGCGCGTGCGACGGCGGACCTGATTCGCGCCGGCGCGGACGAAGCGTTGATCGAGGCGCGCGTGGCGCTGGCATCGGATGACGCCAGACGGCGCCTCGCGGAGCAGGGATACGGCGACGAAGGCGATGTCATCGTCCGCAGGATCCTGCGCGCCGACGGCGGGCATCGCGTCTACGTCAACGGCCGCATGGCCACGGCGGGACTGCTGCAGGAGGTCATCGGTCCCGAGGTCGAGATTCACGCCCAGCACAGTCAGCAGCGTCTGCTCGATGGCGCCGTGCAGCGCGACCTGCTCGACCGCTACGGTGAGCATGGCAAATTGCTGGAACAGGTTGGGCAGGCCTGGTCCGAATGGCAGCGGCTCGTGGAGCGTCTCGATGACCTGCGCGCCCGCGGAGCCGGCCGTGAACAGGAGATCGACTATCTGCGTTTCCAGATCCAGGAATTGCAGGACCTCGCGCCGCAACCCGGCGAGGCCGCCGAGCTGCGCGAGCGCGTTCGCCGTACCCGCGAGCAACTGCGCACCGCCGAGGCCGTCGCGTCCGTGCGTGAATGGCTGACCGACGCGGACGACAGCGCGCTCGACCGAATCTATTCCGCCGCGCAGGCGCTGTCCGGCGCCGGTTCCTCTCTGGCGGCGCTTGCGGCACGGGCCGACGAGCTGGCCGAGGCGCTGCGCGATCTCGTGCGCGAACTGCCCCGCGCAGACACCAGCGACCTCGAGGAAATCGACGCCGCCGAGGCGCGCGTGGCGCGCTACGACCGACTCGCACGCAAGCACGGCGTCGAAGCCGACGAACTGGCCGACTGGCTGGAGAACGCCGAACAGCGCCTGGCCGATCTCGAAGCCTGGGATGAGCGGATCGTCGAGCTCGAACGGGACGTCGAGCGGGCGCGGCAGCAATGGGAGCAGGCCGCGCAGGCGCTGTCGGCGGCGCGGCAGGAGGCCGCGGCGCGCCTCGCGTCGGCGGTGACCGA
>RFIY01000271.1 GCA_003695505.1 Candidatus Dadabacteria bacterium
CTGCTGCAACGACTGCGCGGCTCCGTGGATGCGCGTCTGACCTGGCTCAATGCGGTTTCCGATCGGGGGTCGAGGCGGTTCCAGGCGCTGACGCTGCCAGAGCGGATTGCGTTGCCGGATGGGCCTGTATTCGTGTGGCACGGTCTCAAGGACGCGGTGATACCGGCTGAGCAGGGGCGCGCATTATGGATGCGACTGCGCGATGCGGGCGCCGAGGGGCACTGGTTTGAGTCACCTTTGCTGAACCACGCGGAACTCCATGGCCTCGCCGCCGGGGGAGAGTTGCTGCGGCTGATCGGCAGAATGCGACAGGTTGTCGCCGCAGCGGTTGCGGCGGATTCGCTCAGCGCAGCGTCTGCATCAGCCAGAGGCGCAGATGGCGTAGCAGGATCTGTACGACCGAGATTCCGAAAATCAGCACGATCGGCGACAGATCGACCTGAAGTTTGCGCGTGATCTTCCACATGCGACGCTGGATGGGTCGCAGCGCCGGTTCAGTGACATTACGAATGAAGCGCACGATGCCATTGCGAGGGTCGGCGTCGACCCAACTGATGACCACGGTCGCAACGACCAGGTAGACGTATATTTGCAGCAGCCCGCTGACAAACTGGAGTAGCAGGTCGAGAATTTCCGCAATGATGCTCATTGATCCAGCTCCCGGGAACGGTGCGTCGCTGCCTGGATCGCCTGCATCAACGCGGCCCGCAGGCCTGCAGACTCCGCAGCTTCGATACCGGCGATCGTTGTGCCTCCTGGGCTGGTCACGGCATCCTTCAGCGCGGCAGGCGTGTCACCAGACTGTTGCATTTGCGACGCGCTACCGCGTAATGTCTGCAATGCGAGTTGCCGTGCGGTTGACCGCGGCAGGCCGCAGCGTACGCCCGCGTCTTCCATGGCCTCGGCGACCAGCGCAACGAATGCCGGGCCGCTGCCCGACAGCCCCGTGACCGCGTGCATCAGGGGCTCGTCCTCGATCCAGACCGCAATGCCGAGAGCGTCGAAGAGTGCAGAAGCCAGTGCGCGCCCGTCCGACGACAGGTTCTTTCCAGCACACAGCCCTGTTGCCGCCTCGCCGACAACGGCCGGCTGATTCGGCATGGCGCGTACCCACTGCGCGTCGGGCGCTGCCGTTTCGAGGTGTTCGAGGCCGATGCCGGCGGCGATTGATATCGCGAGCCGCCCCGAAAGTGCCTCCGAAAGAAGTTGCGCCTGATCGACGACCAGATTTGGCTTGACCGCAAAAACGGCAATATCGGGCGCGGTTCCCCGTGGCAATTCAGCGTCGGTGCGTACGCCGATATCGGCGAGCGTGTTGCGAATCGTGCTGGACGGTTCTACGACCGTCACCTGGGCGGGATCGAGGACGCCGGTCGCAAGCCAGCCATCCAGCATCGCCCGGCCCATCTTGCCGCAACCGATCAGCAGCAGACGTTCGATGTCGAGTCGTGCATTCATCTTCAGCATTATACGTCAGTGGGACGCGGCCCGAAGATCGCGCTGCCGACGCGCACGATGGTCGCCCCTTCGGCAATCGCCTGTTCGAAATCGCCGCTCATGCCCATACTCAGTTCGGGGCTGTCGGGAAGAAGGTCGGAAACCGTTGCCGCCAGCTCGCGCAGCGCGGCAAACCAGGGTCGGGTTTGCTCCGGCGCGCCGGCGGGTGGAATCGTCATCAGGCCGCGCACCTGGACTTCCGGGTACTGTTGCTGAATCCGTTCGAGGAAGGCGCGCACATCTTCTGGTGCAATGCCGGATTTCTGGGGCTCTTTCCCGATATTGACCTGGACGAGGCAGGGCGGTGGTATCCGCTCCAGGTGCCTGAAGCGCTCGAGAATCTTGATGCGGTCCAGTGTGTGCCACAGGGCGGTGTTGCGTGGGAGGCTCCCCGCCTGGCGTCGTTGCAACGGGCCAATCAGGTGCCAGCAAATCTCGTCCGGCAGATGCGCGGCCTTGTCGGCGAGTTCGGATGCGTAGTTCTCGCCGAAGTCGAGTTGCCCGGCCGACAGCGCCGCGCGGACGGCTTCAGCCGGGTGGCGTTTGCTGACCGCAACGAGGCGAATGGTCGCCGGATCTCTGCCTGCGGCGCGGGCTGCGGCGGAGATGCGATTTCGGATTATTGTCAACCGATGTTCTATTTGATTAAATGTAGTGGGCATTGAAAATTCTGACGGGTCTGGTATTGTTAGACCAACGCAGCGCCAGGGAGCAACGTTGAGCGAGCAGTCGATCGAAAAAGCGTCCGCGCGATGGGGGAACGTCCTCCAACGGCACGCTACACTCCATGATATGGCTGTGGCCATTACTGGCAAGCTGTCGCCGCCGGCGGTACATCAGGCGGTGCGACAGGCGGTCGAAGCGCGCTTCGCGCCGGGGCTGTGGGCGTTGCTCGTCTGGGACGATCAGCGCGACGCGTTGCGCTTCGAGATGATCACCGGTACAGGCAGCGAGCAGTTACAGGGAACCTGGCTTGCACTGGGGTCGTCGGCGGTCTGCGACGTCTTTCGTGCAGGGCAGATGCGGCAATGGAAACCGGAAGACGGGCCATTGTTCGTCGAAGGCGAGCCTGTCGAGATCGCCAACGCGCAACTGCTGCCGCTGTGGCACGGCGATGAACCAGTCGGCGTTCTGGTTGTTGCCGACGCAGGCAGGGAATCGGACGATGAGGCGCTCGCGGAGCTGACCGCGCTGGCCGATTACACGGCGATTGCCGTGGATAATGCGCGCCGCGTGCAGCGTATCCGCGAGCTGTCCGTGACCGATGACGTGACGTCGCTGTACAATGCCCGCTACCTGCAACAGGCGCTGGAGCAGGAGTTCAGTCGCAGTCGCCGCACGCGAACACCGCTGTCGGTGATTTTTCTCGACCTCGACTATTTCAAGCACGTCAATGATACTCACGGGCACCTGGTCGGCAGCGAGGTGCTGCGCGAGACGGCCAATATCCTTCGCCAGAGTTTGCGGGTCACGGACATCGCCACCCGCTATGGAGGCGACGAATTTGTCCTGATTCTTCCCGAAACAAGCCAGCAGGATGCGGTGCGTGTCGCGGAGCGTTGCCGGCAGGCGATCAAGGCGCATTCTTTCGGGCTTCGACATGGTCTTGAATGCAAGGTGACCGCTTCCTTCGGCATCGCGACGATGCCAGATGACACCTCGGAACGAGATGACATCATACGATTAGCGGATCAGGCGATGTACTGGGTCAAGGAACACAACCGCGACAACATCGCCACGGTTTCGAGGATGCGCGAGGGCGCCTGACCGTCGCGAACTTCCGGAAGCAGAAAAAAACGGGGCGACTCCTGCTGGAGTCGCCCCGCTCTTTGTGCGGTCTGTTTCTGAGGTTACAGCTCTTCCGCGTGTTCCGCGAGATACTTCGC
>RFIY01000272.1 GCA_003695505.1 Candidatus Dadabacteria bacterium
CCGCGGATGTACACAACCTGGCACGCCGATTTCGAAAAGCTGAGCCACGACGGCATTCTTGGCCATCTCGATCATCTGAAGCAAACCGGCCTGGATCAGTCGATCAACGCGTTTCAGATCGATGACGGTTACCAGCAACACTGGGGCGACTGGCTGACGACCTCGGCGCAGTTCGGCACCGACCTGACGACCATTGCAACTGAAATTCGCGCGCGCGGATTTGAACCAGGCCTGTGGCTGGCGCCACCACTCGTCGCCGCCGATTCCGCAATCGCGCGCCGCCACCCCGACTGGATCCTGCGGCGCGATGGCCGTCCGGTTCGTTGCGACACCTGCAATACCCGCGGCATCAAACTGTACGTTCTCGATTTCGGCAATGACGAGGTGACGAACTGGCTGGAGCAGACGATGGCCCGGCTGCAAGATGCAGGCTTCAGCCTGTTCAAGCTCGATTTCCTGGCGACGGCGGTTGCGGTTGGCGCATCCGCCGCGACCGACACGACGGGTCTGGACCGCTTTCATCGCATGCTCGCAGCAATCCGACGTGGCGCGAGACCTGGGACATTCCTGTGGTCCGCGACACAGCCGCTGTTTCCGACGCTTGGTGCTCTCGATGGCTACCGGGTCAGTGGAGATCTGGGTTTTCCGTTTTTCGATGATCTTCCTCTGGCCAACTGGTACCACTATGCCCGCACGCTGGCGCTGCGCGCCCCGTGGCTCAATCGTTGGGGCATCATCGACCCGGATGGCTTCTTTCTGCGCGGACAGCCCGACGCGTCCCGCCGTCGGACGCTGCTCTGGCTTGACGCAATGGCCGGCGGTATCTACGCCATCGGAGACCGCGATGCGGACCTCTCTGCGGCCCATTCGCCGTCGGCGCTGCCCCAGCCCCTCCGCGACGGCATCGGAACCGGGGTTTCCTGGATCCCGATCGATCCGTTTGCCTATCCGATACGCACCTGGACGCCTTCACCCGTGGTTGAACAGTTGATCACGGTCGATCGAAACACGGACGCGCAGCCTCCATTCTGGTTCCACCGCTGTGGTAGCGACGCATGCGTGATCGCCGTCAACTGGGCGCCATTCCAACGAACCGTGGCCCTTCCGGCGAGCCACCTCACCCGATTCGGATCCGGATCGTGGACAATTGCCGAATCGTGGGGAAACGGGACCCTGTTCAAGTCACGTTCCGAGTTACGCTTCGATCTTCCGGCGATGGGCGCGATGGCCGTTCGCCTGGCTCGTCGGTAGCCGCAGCAACCTCGGCTGGCGCCAGATCTGACCACACTGCATCGCCGTACGGGTGGGCCCTCCGCCCCGGACCGTGTTGGCAAGGTCGCCAGGCCATTCTTGAAACCGTAGACCAACGCAAACCTGTAGACGATCGTGCAGCGACAAAAAACCGCCGCACGAATCTCGTGCGGCGGCCAGGTACAAAGGGGCGGAGAGGTTGGTGTGGGTGGGGGATGGGGTGCAGGAGGGTACCTCTCCGCCCGAACCTGAAGATTCGTCCAGACCAGACGGGCGCCTGCCCGTCCGGTTCGCTTAGTCTTCGGTTTACATTTGCTTGCGCAGGAAGGCCGGCCGGCTGCGCTCATCGTCATCGTACGGAGGCTTACCGAATCGCTCATAGACGGACTCACCCGGAGCATTGGCAGCCGCGCGCACGCGATCGCCCGTCAGCGTGGTGTCCTGCGTACGCTGAGGCGCGGGTACGGCGCGCAATGGCGGAGCCACCGCCTGCTGTTGCGCGTTGCCAAACCCTGTTGCCAGAACGGTGATGCGCACCTTGTCGCCAAGCTTGGGATCCTCAGCGACACCCATAATAATGTTTGCTTCTTCGTGTACGCGCTCCTGAATGAAGCTGCACGCTTCATTGATTTCCTGCAGCGTCAACGAATCCGTCGCAGAGAAGTTGACAAGGACGGCCGTTGCGCCGTCGATGTCCGCGTCTTCAAGCAGGGGGCTCATGATGGCCTGCTGCGCAGCATCGATAGCCCGTGTGTCTCCGGAGGCCTCGCCCGAACCCATGACCGCCATACCCCGGTTCGCCATAACGGTTCGCACGTCGGCGAAGTCGGTGTTGATGATACCGGGCACCGTGATCACGTCAGAAATGCCACGCACCGAATCATACAGTACGAGATCGGCCAACCGGAATGCGTCCTTGAAGCTGGTATCCTTCTTGGCCAGCGACAGGAGACGATCATTCGGGATCGTGATCAGCGTATCAACGGTACCGACCAGTTCCTGCACGCCATACTCCGCATTTCGCGCCCGCTGGCGTCCTTCGTACGAGAACGGCGTCGTCACGATCGCGACGGTCAATGCGCCGACTTCCTTTGCGACCTGAGCCACGATTGGCGCCGCACCGGTACCGGTGCCCTTACCCATTCCGGCAGTCACGAACACCATGTCGGATCCTTCGAGCACTTCACGCAACCGCTCGCGGTCCTCTTCGGCGGCCTGCCGCCCGACACTGGGATCCGCGCCAGCGCCAAGCCCCTGTGAGATCTGGGTACCGATCTGAATCTTCGTCGGCGCAAGTTTTGTGTCCAGCGCCTGGGCATCGGTATTGGCGACGATGAAATCTACGCCGTCCAGGCCGCGCATGATCATCGTGTCTACGGCGTTTCCGCCACCACCTCCGACGCCGATCACCTTGATCGTCGCCTGCGTCTTCGGCTGTTCCAGTTCGTAAATCATTTCCTGCTCTCCTTGCATGTGCCCCGTCCCCCGGGACGTTGTCTGGTTTGAAAACATATCGATCTGTTCGGGTGCCGACTCTGTCTGCGGGTCTGCTTCGTTCACGTTCGTCCTCCTCAGAACATCGCAGCCATCAGTTCGCTGAACCATTCGCTCATCCGCGTCCGTACGCGGCGGAACATTCCTCCGTCGCGTGAACGAAAGCGATCCGCCCCGTCATACTTGAGGCCATACAGCATCAGGCCAACGCCAGTGGAATACTGCGGGCTCGCCACAATATCCGCAAGCCCCTTGACGTTGCGCGGACGTCCGAGTCGGCAAGGCAGGCCCGTGATCACTTCCGCGTATTCCACGAGTCCCTCGAGCTGCGACGTCCCGCCAGTGAACACGATCCCGCCGGCGAGCAGATCGCGGTAACCCGACTCTTCGATCTGATAGGCAACCGCGCAGAGAATTTCTTCGACACGCGCCTGAATGATTCTGGCCAGCTCAGCCCGCGGTTCGCTGCGGGGCGGGCGTCCGCCCACCGATGGCACATCAATCATCTCGTCGGCGGAAACGGCATCGACATGGGCGATGCCGTACTTGCGCTTGATGCGCTCGGCGTGGCGCGCCGGCGTGCGCATACCGACCGACACGTCACTGGTCAGATGATTCCCGCCGAGGCTGACAACCGATGTATACTTCAGCGTGCCCTCGGTAAAGATTGCAATGTCGGTTGTTCCCCCGCCGATATCGACGACGGCGACACCGAGTTCTTTTTCGTCCTGGGTCAGACAGGCTTCGGCACTGGCCAGTTGCTGCAGCACGATGTCCGAAACGTGCAAACCGTTCCGATTGGCACAGCGAATCAGGTTTTGTGCCGATGTGACTGCCGCTGTCACGATGTACACCTTGGCTTCCAGGCGCAACCCGCTCATGCCGATCGGCTCACGAATCCCGTCCTGATCATCGACGATGAATTCCTGCGGCAGGATGTGAACGACCTCGCGATCGGCCGGGATATTGACCGCCCTCGCCGCATCGACCACGCGATGGATATCGGTCTCGCGAATTTCACGATCGCGAATCACCACCATGCCCTTGCTGGTCATGCCGGCGATATGGGACCCGGAGATGCCGATGTAGACATCGGACAACTCCCGACCGCACATGACTTCGGCCTGTTCGACAGCTTCTTTTATCGACTCGATCGTCGACTCGATATTCGCGACCACACCGCGATCGAGACCACGCGACGGTGCGGCGCCAACGCCGATCACGTTGATTCCGCCCTCGCTATCGGGCTCGCCAACGATGCAACAGATCTTCGTCGTTCCGACGTCGAGACCTACGATTAATGGTTCGGGCTTCATGACCCCTCCTGCCGGCTTGTAGGGATGTTCATTGTTCAGGCTCCGTCAATTTGTCTGTGTTGATGTGGGCGAATCGCGACGCGACCTTCTCCAATCACGGTCAGGACCGCGGGCTGGATGCCAACGCGCTGTGCCTGTGTCCACGCATAGGCGACCTGGCGAAGCTGTGGTCCGACTGGCGCGTCACGAAAGCGGATCGGCGTTCCGTCGTCCAGAACGACGGTCACACGTGTGCCATCCATCCGAATTTCACTGAGTTGCTGTAACCATTCCGGTGCCTCATGGTCGAGCAGCGCCAGAAAACCGACGGCCTGCGTCAGGCAGGCGCCCGCGCCGGCGTCAAGCAGGTCGCGAACCTCGGGCAGCGGACATCCTCGCACGACCGGCCGATCCCACAGGGCAATGCCCTGGTCGGCGCGCAGACTGGCCGGACGGACTGCGCGGTCCAGTAACAACACGCGTCCATCCTCACCAAGTGCCATCACATACGGAGACCGCTCGTCGACCACGATGCGCAATGTCCCGTTCCACTGCCGCTCGACCTGTGCATCCTGTAGCGGGATGGCTGCAAGCAGCTCTCGCCGCAAAGACGCAGGATCCACATCTCCAACCTCGCGGGGCAGGTGCTTCCGCAGCCAGGTATGGAGCGCCGCTTCAGTCAGTGGGGTCGCCCCGAGCACGGTGACGCGCCGCACGGGTACATCCGGGAGCGCGCACGCTCCCAGCAACAGGACACTTGCGAGAATCAGATAACGCATTTGAGCCTCGCTTGCAACGCAATCCGCTCGACGAGCTCATCAAATCTGAGACCCGCGGCCGCGGCCATCTTGGGAAGCAGGCTGTGTTCAGTCAGCCCCGGCGTCGTGTTGACCTCGATGAAGCGGAGATCCTGATCGCCGACCAGGAAAAAGTCGATCCGCACGATGCCCTCGCAACCAACGGCCTGCCAGACCTCGAGCGCCTGGCGATGCAGCTCGCCACGAACACCGTCCGCAAGTTCCGGCGTCAGGATATAACGGGTGTGACCGCTTTCATATTTGGCGCTGTAGTCATAGAAAGGTCGATCCGTCTCGATTTCGATATCACCGAGGACTTCGCCCTCAAAAACACCCACCGACAGCTCCCGTCCGGTCAGGAAGGTTTCAACAATGGCGCGATCGTCCACGCGCAACACTTCATAGATGGCGTCGATCAGTTCGTCGGCACTGTTGGCCACGGCTGTTGCGACACTGGATCCGCCCTGTACGGGCTTGACGATCACAGGGAAAGACCAGTCATCGGGAAGCGAGAACCAGTCCACTTCGCCAAGACCGACCGTTGTCCAGCGAGGTTGCCGTACGGAGGTGCCACGCAGCAGACGGCGCGTCAGAGCCTTGTCCATCGCCACGGCGCTTGCCGCAACACCTGTACCGGTATAGGGGATCCGCATCATCTCCAGAAATCCCTGCAACGTTCCGTCCTCGCCGAGCGGCCCATGAGCCGCAATCCAGGCGATTTCGGGACGAGCGTCAAGCATGGCGCGCAGTCCGTCTGGCGTGGCCTCGACTTCTGTCACTGTGTAGCCCTGCCGCCGCAAACCGGCCGCAACCGCGGCGCGTGACCGGCGACTGATCTCGGCCTCGGGTGAAAGCCCGCCACCAATCACGGCGATGGTCATTGATTCAGTCTTCATCATCGTGTTCCTCCGCGGGGTCTCCGATAATCCGAACCTCCTCCTCGAGCCGGATTCCAGTCTCTTCGTACACCTTCTGACGCGCGAGTCGAATCAGTGCAAGGATGTCCCGCGCCGTGGCACCGCCAAGATTGACGATGAAATTCGCGTGCTGTTCACTGATCTGTGCGGCGTGCAACCGTACGCCCTTCAGCCCTGCGCGTTCGATCAGTTCTCCTGCCGAGCCGTTTTCGGGATTGCGAAACACCGAGCCACAACTGGGCAGATTCAGGGGCTGCGTCGCCTTGCGGCGCGCAATGTGTTCGTCAATGGCCTGCCGCGCCAGGGATGGGTCGTCGCGTTCGACCTGCAAAATGCCCGACACGATGACCGAACCCGGCGGAAATTGACTGTGCCGATACCCGTAACCGATTCGCTCGACTGGAACGGTTGTGAGCTTTCCGTCCCGCTTGACGATGTCCACGCTTTCGACAAACTGACCGATCCAGGTATGACGATCTCCGGCATTCATCCGCAATGCGCCGCCGACCGTCCCCGGCGTTCCCCCCAGGGGGGCCAGAGACCGCCATCCGTGCTGGCGCGCGGCCTTGATCAGTTGCCCGAGTGGAGTTGCCGCGCCGACATGGATGCGATCGCTGTCACCGAGCGGCTCGACATCAATACCCGAGAATTTTGGCCCGAGTGTGATCACGACCCCGCGGAAGCCGCCGTCCTGCACCAGCACGTTGCTGCCGCGCCCCAGTACGACTGATGGGATCCGGTTCGACGCAATGACCTGCTGCACCTTCGAAAGTGCGTCGAGATCCGGCACCCGCACCACGACGTCCGCCGGACCACCCGTCCGCCAGGTCGTCAAACCGGACAGCGGCTCGTGTTCGCGCAGATGCTCCGGACCGACGATCTCGCGCAACACATCGACCACGGCCGGGTCGACGTGACGCCGCTCTTCGATCAGCAGCTTACGCCAGTGTTTCTGCGAACTCATGCGCTCTCCGTGTAATATCGCCGGCTCCAAGAAACAAAACGACATCCCCGCTGGTGCAGACTTGTCCAAGATGGCGAACGAGTTCATCCGCAGCGACCCAGGTGGCATCGGGATGACCCGCCTGTTGCAGGGCCGCCGCAAACCGTGCGCCATCGACCCCCGTGCGCGGCCGTTCTCCGGCGGCATAGACATCGGTCACGACGACGCGATCTGGACGCAACAGCACAGACCGAAAGTCGTCCCAGAGATCCGCGAGCCGAGAAAAGCGGTGGGGCTGGAATACCGCCGTCACTGGTTGTTGCCAGCGATGACGCGCCGCGTCCAGTGTCGCGCGAATCTCGGCAGGATGATGGCCGTAATCATCGACGACAATCGGGCCGCGGTCGCTGAGCACTTCAAAGCGCCGCTCGACCCCTGGAAAACTCGCCAGCGCTGCAGCCGCGTCCCGCACGGACGCGCCAGCTTCAATGGCGACACCGATCGCGGCCAGGGCGTTGCGAACATTGTGACGCCCGGCGAGGGGCAATACGACCTGCCCGACCGGCTCTCCATCGACGGTCAGCTCGAAACGCGTACCGTCACCGACGTCGACCTTTCGCGCCTGCAAATCCGCCGGCGCATCGATCGCGAATGTTCGTACCGGACGTCGGATAAGCGGGCGCAGGGCGGCCAGCTCCGGGTCGTCCTGCCCGAGCAACACGGTTCCATAGAACGGGACGGCATTTGCGAACTCGACCACACCATCCTTGAGTGCGTCAAAGCTTCCCCAGTACTCCAGATGCTCGCGGTCAATATTGTTGATGACGGCAATCACGGGCCGCAGGCGCAGAAAACTGCCGTCGCTTTCATCTGCCTCGACGACAACCAGTTCCCCCTGCCCGAGCTTCCCATGCCCTCCAAGTGATTTGACGCGCCCGCCAATCACGACCGTCGGATCGAGGCCACATGTCTCCAGCACATGTGCAATCAGGCTCGTCGTCGTGGTCTTGCCGTGAGCACCGGCGACCGCCACTCCAGGCTTCAGCCGCATGAGCTCCGCCAGCATTTCGGCGCGATGAATGACCGGCACACGCAGCCGCTCCGCCTCTGTCAGCTCCGGATTGTCGTCCGGGATGGCCGTCGAACGGACCACGACGTCGGCATCCGCGACGTTCTCGGCTGCGTGTCCGATCGCGATCCGCGCGCCACCGGCTCGCAGGCATGCAATCACGTCGCCTTCGCGAACATCCGAACCCGACACGGCGTACCCGAGATCCAGCAGGATCTGCGCGAGTCCGTTCATGCCGGTTCCGCCGATCCCGACGAAATGTACACGGTGAACGCGTCCGAGCTTCATCGCACGTCCTCCAGTACATCGAGCAGGGCTTCCGGGTCGAATCGTTCCTTCTCCCCTTCGAGGCGTTCAATCGCCGCCCGCCTCGTATCCGGGCCGATCCACAGCTTCAGCGCCTGATCGAGTTCGTCCGCAAACTGATCGGATTCAGACACCACACATCCACCACCCCACTCGACGAACTTCGCGGCATTCGCATCCTGATGCCGATCAGCAGCGAAGGGATAGGGAACCAGAATCGCGGGCAGCCGCGCCGCCCCCAGCTCGGCGATCGTGGCCGCGCCGGCGCGGGCGATGGCAAGATCGGCCCGGGCGTACAGTGCAGGCATGTCATCGGCGTATTCGATCAGCTCGACGTTGACGTCCGGGTGCGTGGACCATGCGTCACGAGCCGCTTCCAGGTTCCCAGGCCCAGTCACATGAATCACCGTTGAGCACTTTACAACCGATGGTAGTCCGGGCAGCGTCTCGTTCAATCTGCGTGCACCCTGACTGCCGCCGACAACGAGCAATACGGGTTGGTCGTCGGGTTGGCGGCGTTCGATATGCAGAAATGCCCGGCGGACCGGGATTCCGGCACGCACCGCGCGGGCGCGCGGCGTGTGGAGACGATCCGGATCGAGCGCGATCACGCCTTTTGCCCAACGGGCGAGTATGCGCCCGACACGACCCGGGATCGCATTCGGCTCAACCAGGACCAGTTGCCGCCGGGTAAGTGCAGCCACGAGTCCAACCGGAAACGCAACATAACCACCGGTCGCAACGATATGGTCTGGCCGAACGCGTCGCACGATTCGCCAGGCGCGCCATAACGCAAATGGCTGCGACAACAGGCCGCGCAGGCGGCGCCAGACGCTTCCCGTTGTCAGCCCCGCCGCATGAATGGCAAAACGAAGCCAGCTCGAAGCCCGGAATGCACGATCTTCGACGGAACGGTCACCCGTGACAAAGATCGGGATATCACCGCGCGACTCGAGCACTTCGGCGAGCGCGATCGCCGGGTAGAGGTGCCCACCGGTTCCGCCGCCAGCGAACAGCACCCTCACGCAACACCTCCGAGGTCGCGCTCGATGCGATGCAGGATGCCCAGCAGGCCAAGCGAAGCGACCAGCGTACTGCCACCGTAGCTGACGAACGGCAGTGCGATGCCCTTGGTTGGCGCGAGTCCCGTGACCACTGCGAGATTGATCAGGGCGGCAAACCCGAACAACAACAGCGCCCCTGTAACGACGTAACGGGCGAAAGCATCGGTGGTACAGCGTGTGGCCAGCCGCCAGATCTCAAAGAGCAACCACCCCGTCAATGCGAGCACGAGCAGGGTGCCAACCAGCCCAACCTCTTCACCGATCACCGCCAGGATGAAATCTGTATGTGCTTCTGGCAGGTAGAACAACTTCTGCACCCCCAGCCCAAGGCCTCGGCCTGTCAGGCCACCGCTGCCAAGCGCGAGATAACTTTGCACGAGTTGAAAGCCGTACGCCTGCGCGTCTGCCCATGGGTCAAGAAATGCAAGTACCCGTCCCCGTTTGTACGGACTGGAGATGATCACCTGCCAGGCCACGATTGCGCCGGCACCACACACACCGGTGAGCAGTTGCCACGGCGCGCCGGAGAGCCACAGGAATACGAGCAGAACCAGGCCGAGCAGGACTGCACCGCCAAAGTCCGGTTGGGCCCCTACAAGGATGATCAGCAACCCGGACACGCCCATCAACGTGACGTACCGATCCGCTGGCGGCCTGTCTTCGCGAAACATCTGACTGCTGAGCAACTTCGCAAGCAGCAGCACAAAGACCGGCCGCGCAAACTCACTCGGCTGGATATTCAATGGCCCGAGTCGGATCCAGCGTCCCGCGCCCTTGTGTACCGACGCGATTCCCGCCAGATCCATCACGCCAAGGACAACCAGCAATGTCAGAAATGCGACCGGCGCAATCATCTTCCAGAATTTCAGAGAGAATCGCGACGCGGCAAAAAAGGCGACCAGTCCAACGGCCATCCATAGCAACTGCCGAAAAACGAAGTAATACTCGCTGTCGTATCGAGTCAGAGCGAGCGGCATGCTCGCCGTGTACACCGCCACGAGTCCAACCATCATCAGGCCGACTGCCGGTATCAGCACGCGGGAATTCACGAACCGGCCTCCTGATCAAGCGACGCCACAGCCTCGCGAAAGGCCAGCCCGCGTTCCGCATAACTCGCGAATTCATCGAAGGAGCTGGTTCCCGGAGCGAGCAATACGACGTCGCCGGCGTTGGCCTCGCGGGCGACAACGCGAACCGCATCGATGAGCTTGTCGGAGACATGCACGTCGAGACGTTCTTGCCAGGCATCGCGGATTGCATCTGCGGATTCTCCAAATGCGTAGACGCGAATCGTAGACGGAATGATCGCGTCGATGACGCTGCCCCAGTTCAGTCCTTTGTCTTTGCCACCGGCGAGCAACCGCACGGGTCCGCCGGCGGTCTGCACAGCGGCGACGAGTGCGTGCAGATTGGTGGCCTTCGAATCGTTGACCCAGGTGACCCCGCGTCGCTCGGCAACGACTTCGAAGCGGTGTGCCAATGGCTCAAATCGTTGCAAGGCTGCGCTGATCTGCTCCACCGACGCCCCCGTAGACCAGGCCGCCAGCGCCGCCATCGCGGCATTTTCGATGAACGGGATCTTTTCGCGGACGTCAGCCAGCGAAAGATTCGCTTGCCGCTTGCCAAAGAACAGCAGCAATTCGTCGTCGCGAATCGAGGCGCCACGCTCCACGGTGGCGGGATCGAGCCCTTCCCCGACGATCGCCCGCATGGCCGCGCTGTCTGGCGCAAAATCGGCGAGTTCCCGCGGCACGATCAGCAATTGCTCCGGCGTCATCTCGCGCGCGATGCGTTCTTTCGCGGTGCGATATTCGGTCAGATCGCTATGCCAGTCAAGATGATCCGGCGCCAGATTGGTCACGATTGCGACCTCAGGCGAAAATGCTTCGGCATACATCAGCTGAAAACTGCTGACCTCGAGAATCGCGCGCTCCACCCGCGTTTCTGACATCAGCAGCTCGCCGACCGGCGTACCATAATTGGCGCCAAGTGCGGTTTCGAATCCACTTTCACGAAAGATTTCCGCGAGCATCGCGCAAACCGTGCTTTTCCCGTTGGTACCGGTCACCGCGACCGTCAATGCAGGTCGGGCCGCACTCCACAGGTCGAGATCCGAGCAGCCGCGCCCGCTGTCACGAACTGCCGCGACCAACGGGTGCGTCGGGGGAATACCAGGACTGATGACCCAACGCGCCGCATCCGTGGCCAGGACTGCATCCGCGGGACGCACTTCGACCAAATCCGCGAGCACCTCTGCGGCCTTGCCCAATGCACCCGGATCATCGTCGGCCAGCACCACACCGGCGCCTTCGGCCGCAAGATAACGTGCCGCAGCAACACCCGTCCGCCCTGCTCCGATCACGCCCCAGTGCTGGCCTTCGTAACGTCCCACAGTTACCTCAGCTTCAGTGTTGCGAGTCCGGCAATCGCCAGGACGATGGAAATGATCCAGAAACGGACCACGACTTTGGTTTCGGGCCAACCGATCAATTCGAAATGGTGATGCAGGGGCGCCATTCTGAATACCCGTCGCCCGGTACGCTTGAACCAGGCGACCTGGATCATGACGCTGAGCGCTTCAGCGACGAAGACGCCCCCAACCAGTACCAGCAGAAATTCCTGCTTGACCATGACGGCCAGCATCCCGATGACGCCACCCAGAGTCAACGCTCCCGTGTCGCCCATGAAAATATCCGCCGGATACGCGTTGTACCAGAGGAATCCCATTCCGGCGCCGATCAGAGCAGCAATGACGACCGTCAGCTCGCCACTTTGTGGCGAAAACGGGATGCGAAGATAGTCCGCGATTTCGACATGGCCGCTTGCGTAGGCAAAGATACCGTAGGTCGCCAGTACGATCAGCGACACACCGATCGCCAGCCCATCGAGGCCGTCCGTCAGGTTGACAGCGTTGGATGCACCAACGATGACGAGCGTCGCAAACGGCAGATAGAGCCAGCCCAGATCAAAGAGCGGATGCTTCAGAAACGGCACATAGAGCGACGTCGAGTACGCCGGATCCAGCAACAGGAAGCCCGACATGGCGCCAGCGGCCGCGAACTGAACGAACAGCTTCCCCTTCGGGGACACGCCTCGACTATCTCGCTGTCGGGCGTTGATCCAGTCATCGACGAAACCGAGCAGTCCATAAGACAACAGAATCCCGAGAAGGTAATAGTTGAACCGATGATCCAGACGTCCCCAGAACAGCACCGAAATCAGGGTGCCACCCAGGATCAGCAGCCCACCCATGGTCGGTGTCCCCTGCTTGGACTTGTGGCTCTCCGGGCCATCGTCGCGAATGACCTGTTCGAACTGCATGCGACGCAACCACGGGATCACGACACGCGCCAACATCCAGACAAACACCAGGGAAGTGATCGCCGCACCCGCTGCACGAAACGTGATGTAGTGGAACACGTTGAATGCGGACCAGAATTCTGCCAGCGGCGTCAGCAACGCGTACAGCATCACAGCCCCCTTCTGCGGAGCGCCGCGTACAGGCCGCTGCCATTGGCGCCCTTGACCGCAGCCAGAACGCCAGGCTGCCACTCGGCAAGCACCTGTTCAACGGCTTCGTCCGCATCGCGTGCGACAGATACCGGGCAACCGCGGCAACGGAGAGATTCAGCCAGCTCGCCCTCGACAGCGATCACGCGGTCAAGCGGCATCGCCAACAATGCAGCCGCAACCTCGTCGTGCAGCGCGGCGGACGCACTGCCCAGCTCGCGCATGTCGGCGAGAACGAGACGCGGGGGCAGCGGCACCTGAGACAGCCACCGCGCAAAGGCGAGAAACGATTCCGGGCTGGCATTGTAGCTGTCATCCAGCAGCCAGCCTCCGCGCAACGCGCGAAGCGTCATTCGTCCTGACGGCGATTCCAGATCGGAAAGTCGCTCCAGAGCCGCTGCGCGACGAAAGCCGCACTCGCGGACGATCGCCCATGCGGCGGCGAGGTTCGCGGAGAAATGGGCGCCGTGCACGCCGACGACGCGCGTCAGATGCTGGTGCTGATCGACAAGCGAGAATTGCGTACCTGTCGGAAACACGATACGCCGTGCGCGCGCGTCGTATTGACCTCCGGAACCGATCCGCACCTGTTCGATACCCGACGGTACCCAGGCGTCGTATTGCGTACCCACGGTCAGCACCCGGCGCGGCGCTTCGGCGACGCGCAGCATTTCCGCCTTGGCCGCGACGACATCTTGCTGGTTTTCGAAATGACCGAGATGCGCACGTCCAGCCGGCAGCAATACGCCGAGATCGGGGCGGACGAGACTGGTCAGCGCACCGATTTCGCCAGCGGCGTTCATGCCCAGCTCGAGCACCCACGCGCGCGATCGCAGCGACGCTTCGAAAATCGACAGCGGCACGCCAATCTGATTATTGAAATTCCCTTTCGTCACGCTGACCCCGCGTCCGGCCAGTTGCGAGACAAAGTGCTTGGCCGTGGTCTTGCCTGCACTTCCGGTCAGCGTGACAACCGTTCCGCGGTAGGCTCGGCGCTTCATTTCCGCGAGCTGCATCAATGCATCAAGGGTATTGTCGACACGATAGACGGCGACAGTTTCCGGCAATGCCGATGCAAGGTCGCGCTCGACCACAACGCCGGTGGCGCCGCGTGCGACCGCGTCTGCGGCAA
>RFIY01000273.1 GCA_003695505.1 Candidatus Dadabacteria bacterium
GCCCGGCCGCGCCACACCTGAGCGGATGCAACCTGTCGCCGCCAACTGGCTGGGCCAGCATGACTTCGCCGCCGCGCACAACCGCGCCCGCTCCCAGGCGGAGCATACGATTCGTACGCTGACGCGCAGCGAAGTCCGCCTCGGTCCGGGCGGCCTCGCCGAGTACATCGTCTCGGGCCCCGGCTTTCTGACGCACCAGGTGCGCATTCTTGCCGGCACGCTCGCGGCGGTTGCTCAGGGGCGTTTCGATCTGCACGATGTGCAGCGGGCCATGTTGTCCCGTGACCGGCAACGGCTCGGGCCGACCGCGCCGGCACACGGCCTGACACTGGAGCGGATCCACATCCCGCCCGCCGACTGGGCCGACCCATGGCCGGTCGCCGACCCGAACACCGCGGTCACACCAGCCGACTGATCAAGAATGCCTCTACTTGAGGCATCTCAGGTTGATTCGCCTCACTTCAAGCACCCGGAACGAGTGGGTACGCATGTGCGGTTACCGGTCCAGGCTGTTTCTCGGGTAAGTTGCATCCTGAACGGGAAGTGCTACCGGCGGTTCGCGCCGGCAAACCAACAAAGGAGACAAGCCATGACCCGACTGTTTGACGCAGGTATCGCCAGCCTCGGCCTCGCATTCCCCTCGCTGGGCATCGATGTTCGCGAGCTCGCACGGGTTCGGGACATCGATCCGAACAAATTCACGCTCGGGCTGGGCTGTGGTACGATCGCCCTCTGCGATCAGGACGAAAACGCCGTCACGCTCGGCGCGAAGGCCGCTCGCCGCGCTCTGGAGCGCTGGGACGGGACACTGGAGGACATCGGCATGATCGTCGTCGGCACCGAAACCGCCGCCGACATGAGCCGCCCGCTGTCCGCGTTCATCGCCGAGGAGCTCGGCCTCGAAGGCGCGGTTCGCTCCTACGAAGTCAAACACGCCTGCTATGGCGGAACGCTCGCACTGCGCCAGGCCCTGGAATGGAAGGCGTCCGGCGCGGCCGGCGACAAGGCTGCACTGGTCATCGCCAGTGACGTCGCCCTGTACGGCGAATGCGACGGCGGCGAACCGACCTCGGGTGCCGGCGCGGTTGCATTCATCGTCGACAAACCGACCGTCGCGGCCGTCGAAATCGACAGTTACGCATGGAGCAAGCCGGCGTTCGACTTCTGGCGGCCGGTCGGCGAAGATTACCCCCGCGTCGACGGCAAGTTCAGCCTCGATTGCTACAACGAGGCGGTCGAACACTGCTTTGCGCAGCGCATCGGCGACGCATCGGCGGCGTCTGTACTGAGCCAGTATGACGCGATCTGCTTTCATGTGCCCTTCCCGAAAATGGTCAAGAAGGGCGTCACGCGGCTCGGCGAACACTTCCAGCTCGGCGAGGACGTGACCGGCAAGCTCTTCGCCGAGAAGGTCGACCCGACGATGGCCTGGAATCGCGAGGTCGGCAATTGCTACACGGCCGCGCTCTGGATCGCGGTTGCGCGCGCACTTGCCGATCAGGGCCCAGGCGCGCATGTCGCCGCGTTCTCCTATGGCTCCGGCTTCGGCGCCGAACTGCTCGGCCTGGTTGCCGGCGATGCGGCTGCCGACGCCGCCTGGGTCGCCGACGTGGAGCAGGATCTTGCCGCACGCCGCCTGCTGACCGGTGAGGAGTACCTGGATTATCGGGCGGCCCGCCGCAAGGAGGTCCGCGAGGTGCCGCTGCGCCAGACAGCCTGAACGACCTCGGACAGGCGAGACGACGCGAGCCGCCCATCGTTGGGCGGCTCGTGCTGTTTCGACCATGGTTCGTGCTGGTTCAGCGACCCCCGAGCGCGGCAATGCGCGCGGTCGCCCAGCGGCCGAAGCGTTCCGTGACTGTGTCATTGAGCGCCAGGGTGCGCGCGAGTCCGCGATAGGGCCTGGGGGCGACAATGACAGGCCTGTTCCTGGCCACGCCACGCAACGTCGCGGTCGCCATCTGCCGCGGCGTCAACCAGCCCGTCAGGCGGCCAACCTGATCCAGGGCTTCGCCGCGTTCGATCCCACCAATCATCTTGCCGTTGTCGGCCATCGGCGTGCGCACGAAACCCGGACAGACGACGCTGACGCGGACGTTATGACGCGCCGCCTCGGGACGCAACGCGCGGGACAGCCCGACGACGGCATGCTTCGACGCGCTGTAGGCGACCGCGCCCGGCGTCGCGATCAGCCCCGCGACCGATGCCGTGTTGACGATGTGGCCGCTGCGCTGCACGCGCATCAGTTCGTAGGCGGTTCGGACACCGTGGACGACGCCGTTGATGTTCACATCGATGACCCGCTGCCAGTCGTCCGCATCGGCGTGTTCCGCGAGCCCGATGACGACGACGCCCGCATTGTTGAACACATAGTCGATGCGACCGTGCGCCTCGGCGAAACTTCGGATCGAGCGATCGACGGCATCACCGTCGCGCACGTCAACCTGTTCGAATGCGCAGCCGCGTGGCAGATCGCTCTTGTTGGGGCTGGCAATGTCGACGATTCTGACCGTTGCGCCCCGGTCAACGAGCTGTTCGGCAAGCGCCCGGCCGATGCCCGACGCCCCGCCAGAGATCCAGGCGGTTTTTCCAGAAAACGATGTCATGCTGTGGCTCCTGTACTGCTGAATCGGTAGTGTCGCAGCGGAAACGCGCGGCTGTGCAACCACATTTCCGCACCCGAGGAGGGTCGCAGGAAGGGTGCATCGCCGTGGCTGTCGAAATAGTAGCTGTTCGCCGCGCCGCAATTGTTGTTGAAAAAGACCGTATTCTTCTGGCGTTTGAGGATCCGCTGGAAGTAGCGGTCATTCGCCTCCTTGCGCACCTCGACGCGTGTCGCGCCGCGGCGTCTGGCGGCCTGAATGCAACGCAGCGCGTGGTACGTCTGCGCTTCAACCATCGAAAACCATGAAGCTCCGGTCGTTGCATACGGGCCGAGAACGAGAAAGAGGTTCGGAAAGCCGGGAACGGTCGCGCCCTCGTACGCCTGGTAGCGGTTCTGCTCCCAGAATTCGGCCAGACCCTGTCCCTGACGACCGATCACCTCGAACGGGGGAAAATTGCCCGGTTCGAACACCTTGAAGCCGGTCGCGCAGATCAGCAGATCGACGCGCCGGTGACGACCATCTGCCGTGGTGACACCGGTCTTCGTGACACGCTGGATCGGCTCGGTCACCAGTTCGACATTGTCACGGTTAAAGGTCTTCCAGTATTCGCTGGAGAAGCTCGGACGCTTGCAACCGAACCCATACTGTGGTGTCAGCTTGCGGCGCAGCTCCGGGTCATCGACCTGGGATTCGAGGTGGTTCAGGCACAACTGCTCGATCGCGCGGATCAGAAACGGGAGTTGCCGGTTGTAGACGATGCCGAAGACCATGATGATCTCGGTCAGCAAGGATGTGGCCTGCCGGACCGACTTTTGTGTCAGGGGCAATTGCCGAAACAGCCGGCGCACCGTCGCGGGGATCTCCGCGTCCGGCTTGGGCAGGATCCAGATCGGCGTGCGCTGAAACACATGCATCTGTTTCACTCGCGGCGCCATCGCAGGCACGAGCTGCACGGCCGTCGCACCGGTGCCGATCACCGCGACACGCTGACCGGACCAGTCGTAGCTGTGATCCCAGCGCGCCGAGTGCATCAGCTTGCCCCCGAAGTTTTCCAGCCCAGGGATGTCGGGCATCTTGGGATGAATCAGACCACCCGTCGCCCCGATCAGGAAACGGGCCGTCCAGACACGCCCATCCGCCGCGTACAGCCGCCAGAGATCGTAACGCTCGTCGAACTCGGCACGGCGAACCTCGACACCGAAGCGCATGTGCGGCTTCACACCGTACTTCTCGGCACAATGATGCGCGTAGGCCTGCAGCTCGCGTCCGGGTGCGAACACGCGGGACCAGTCCGGGTTCGGTTCGAACGAAAACGAATAGGTGAACGAGGTGATGTCGACGGCAATGCCGGGATAGGTGTTGTCCCGCCAGGTGCCACCCAGGTCGTCGGCCTGCTCGAGAATCACGAAGTTGTCGATACCCGCATCACGCAGGCGAATCCCTGCGCCGATACCCGAGAAGCCCGCACCGACGACGATCGCCTCATATTCTGGCGCGGTGCGCCGTTCCGTCTGAATAGTGGTAGCCGGTTCAGCCATGGACGTCCTCCTGTTATCCGTATGGCACACTGTACCATACAGTCAGCGACCGCGCATTAAGGCCGCACAGACCGAGCCGATCAGCGATGGCGAGCTGCTATCCTGAACAGAAGCCGAGTGAAGGAGTTCCTGTTGCGTACAAATCCGCTGACGCCGCGCAAACGGGTCGAAGACGTTGTCGAACAACTGGCCTGGCGCATCATTTCCGGCCGACTCGCCCCGGGTGACCTGTTGCCGTCGGTCCGCGCGATCGCGCAGGAATTCGACATCAATCCGTCGACCGCACAGATCGTCCTTGGGCAACTGTCGGCGCTCGGCTTCGTCGAAACCCGCCCCGGCATCGGCGCGGTCGTCCGCGACATCCGCCTCTACGGTGGCATGTCGACGTGGCGCTATCTGTTCCGCTTTGCCCATGAAGTCCCGGATCTCGCCGCCGACGTCCTCGCCGACCTGCTCGAGCTGCGCCTGATGCTGGTCTTCCATACGCTCGAACGCATCGCTGCGGCCCCGGACAGGGCCAATCCCGGCGACGCCCGCGCCGCCTTCGCGCGCATGCGCGCGCTCGCGCAACAGGGGCGCTGCGAGTTGCAGGCCTTCGCCGAAGCTGAGCTTGAAGTCGCACGACGCTGCGTCTTTGCAGTCGGCCAGACCGCGATCATCGGAACGTTCAACTCGTTGACGGATGCCTTGTGGGATACCCCGCTGGTCATCGACGCGATGTATCCCAACCCGTCCGCCAACATCGCGGTCTGGGACTGGGTGCTTGATCGATGGGAGCAGCGCACACTCTGCCTTCGCGATGTTCCGCGCCTGCGGAGCCTCGTCAAGGGATTCGATCGGGCGACGATCTGGCGATTCCGAACGCTGTTGTTACCCGGTACCGCCGAGGCGTCTTCAGCCGAAAGAGCGACCGGATAACGTCCGCGTCATGCACGACCATGCCCACCACGACAACGACGCGACGTTCGGCACGGCATTCCGCGTCGGCATCGCGCTCAACCTGCTCTATGTTGCAGCAGAAGCCGGCGCCGGCTTCTACCTCGGCTCGCTGGCGCTGCTGGCCGACGCCGGCCACAACCTCGGAGACGTCGCCGGGCTGGCCCTGTCGTGGCTGGGCGCGGGGCTGGCCGGATTGCCGCCGACGCGCCGGCGCTCTTACGGCTTGAGACGGGCGACGATTCTCGCGGCGCTTGGCAACGCCGTCCTGTTACTCGTCGCCGTCGGTGCGATCACATGGGAAGCCATCGATCGGCTGCGCGATCCGCAGCCGATCGACGGGATGATCGTGCTCGCCGTCGCCGTCGTTGGCCTGCTCGTCAATACCGGCACGGCCATGCTGTTCTGGCGCGGGCGACACCACGACCTCAATATTCGCAGCGCCTTTCTGCACATGGCCGCCGACGCGCTCGTCACCGCCGGCGTGATCGCCGCCGCGATCCTGATCATGTGGACCGGCTGGCTGTGGCTTGATCCCGCACTGGCGCTGGTCGTCGCGGTCGTCATTCTGATCGGCACCTGGGGACTCCTGCGCGAAAGCCTCGATCTGGCACTGGATGCGGTACCCGCTGGCATTGATCCCGAAGCGGTGCAGGCGTGGCTGCAGGCGCTGCCGGGCGTCACCGAGGTGCATGACCTGCACATCTGGCCGCTGAGCACGACAGACACGGCCCTGACCGTACATCTGGTCAGATCCGCCGACGCGACCGACGAC
>RFIY01000274.1 GCA_003695505.1 Candidatus Dadabacteria bacterium
CGGATTCGGTCGATCAGATTGCCGATGGCGCCGCCGCCAATCGCGCCCAGAACGCCCGGTACGAGAATGCGCTGTTCCGGCAGGCGCCGCAGCAGCGCAATCAGCATGCCCAGTGCGGCAATCGCGACGACCACGAAGAACGGGATGACGATTGATGGGCTGCCATCACTGAGCAGCCCGAACGCGGCACCACGGTTATGTGCGCGCACGATGTTGAAGAATCCGTCAATGACCGGAAAACCTTCTCGCCAGCGCATGTTGGCGACGATCAGGTACTTCGTGACAAGATCCCCGACGAGAATGAGGGTGAATGCGACGGCAAATGCGATGGATCTGCGCTTCATGATGAGGCAGGTTCAGCCTGTTCGATTGCGGTGATGACCGCGTCACATCGTGGACACAAATCCGGGTGCGGCAGTGTGCCTACAGCCGGGTGGTACTGCCAGCATCGTGCGCATTTGTTGCCTTCCGCGCGAGCGAAGCCGATCCGCAACAGTTCCTGCGGTTGCTCCGTGAGCCGTTCGTCTTCGAACGGGACGACCTCGACCTGGCTGACGATCAGCCACTCCGGGAGCAGGTCGGCATACTCGTCCAGCAGCTTTCGATAGATACCTCGTCCACCGAGATAGACTTTTGCTTCGAGGCTGTGGCCGATTTCTTTGTTGGCGCGCCGGGTTTCGAGGAGCTTCTGCACGTCCTGCCGAACGGTCAGCAGATGTTCCCATTCGCGCAGCTCCGTCTCGCTGAGGGAAAACGCGAGAGGCGGCTCGATTTTCGAGAGGAATACGCTCTCGGTTGCGTCGCCGGGCAGGTGTTGCCACAATTCTTCGGTCGTGAAACTGAGGATCGGGGCAAGCAGGCGGGCGAGGGAGCGTGCTGCGCGATAAAGAACCGTTTGTGCCGAGCGTCGCTCCGGGCTGTTGGCCCCGCCGCAATAGAGGCGATCCTTGGCCAGATCCAGATAGAGCGCGCTCAGGTCAACAATGCAGAACTGGCCGGCTTTCTGAAAGACCCGGTGGAAGGCGTGCTCGTCATATGCCGCGATGAGTTCACGCTCGAAGGCGAGCAGTCTGTGCAGCATCCAGCGATCAACGGGCTGAAGCGCCTCGATCGTTCGCCGGTCACGCTCGGGGTCGAAATCGTACAGATTCCCGGCGAGAAAGCGAAACGTATTGCGAATCTTGCGGTAGACGTCAACGACACCACGCAAAATTTCGTCCGAAATGCGCATGTCGTCTTCGTACTGTTCGCTCGCGATCCAGGCACGGAGGATTTCGGCGCCGTACTGCTTGACGATCTTTGCGGGATCCACGACATTGCCGGCTGATTTGGACATCTTGTGTCCCTTGCCGTCCATGACAAAGCCATGGGTCAGCACCTGCTTGTACGGGGCGTGATCGCGCAGGGCGACTCCAAGCAGCAGCGATGACTGGAACCAGCCGCGATGCTGGTCGCTGCCCTCAAGATACAGGTCGGAAGGCGCGTGCAGATCCGGGCGTTGCTCCAGTACAGCCGCCCAGGAGATACCCGAATCGAACCAGACATCGAGAATATCGTTACCGCGTACGAAGTCCGTTCCGCCACAACCTGCGCACCGCGAACCGTCCGGCAGGAAATCGTGTACGTCGCGGTTGAACCAGGCGTCGGCTCCCTCGGCCTCGAACTGAAGCGCGACGTGCCGCATCAGTTCGGGATCGAGCAGTGGTTCGTTGCACTGGGTACAGAACGGGACGGCGATCGGAACGCCCCAGCGACGCTGGCGGCTGATGCACCAGTCGGGCCGGTGTTGCACCATCGCGTGGATCCGGTTGTACCCCCAGGCCGGAACCCAGGAGGTTGCGTCGATCGCTTTGAGTGCACGCTCGCGCAGTTTGTTGGCATCCATGCTGATGAACCACTGCGCGGTTGCCCTGAAAATGATCGGCTTCTTTGAGCGCCAGTCGTGTGGGTAGCTGTGCCGCAGGGTTTCGCTGCGGAAGAGCAGACCTGTTTTTTCCAGATGTTCGGCGATCTGGCTGTTGGCCTTCCAGACATGTTCACCGCGCAGCCATTCCGGGACCGTGTCGTCGTATGTGCCGTCATCGCGGACGGGGCAGTAGATGTCGAGCCCCTCGCGCAATCCGACCTCGTAGTCGTCCGCACCGTGCCCGGGGGCGATATGAACCAGTCCCGTCCCGTCGGTCGCACTGACAAACTCCGCCTCGACGACCGTCCCCTGACGCTCGACGAACGGGTGATCGTATACGATGCCGGCCAGTTGCGCGCCCCGCAGCGTCCGTACCGGCTCCGGCGTCGATTCGCCGTCACCGAGGACTTCCGCCGCGCGATCCGTTGCCAGCACAACATAGCGCGGCTGCGGGTCGGGCAGCGGATAGATGCCATAGTCGAGATCCGGGTTTGCGGCGACCGCCAGGTTCGCCGGAAGCGTCCACGGGGTTGTCGTCCAGATCATCAGGTATACGGTGGCGCCGTCAGGGAGGCCCTGAGCGATGCGCGGGGGGGGCTCGGGCACCGGAAACAGGACGTAGACGCTGAGGTCGTCCTTGTCGTGGTATTCCAGTTCGGCTTCCGCCAGCGCGGTTCGATTTTCGATGGACCACGCGACGGGTTTGCGGCGGCGAAACAGGTAACCGCCTTCAACCAGGTCCGCAAGGCGGCGCAGGGTTTCGGCTTCATAGCCGAAATCCATCGTCAGATATGGATTGTCCCAGTCCGCGAAAACGCCGAGGCGCCGGAACGCGTTACGCTGGATGTCAACGAATTGCTCTGCGTATTCGCGACAGGCCTGCCGGAACTCGGTGTCCGAAAGCTCACGAACTTTCTTCCCGAGCTTCTTGCTGACCTGGGTCTCGATCGGCAGGCCATGGCAATCCCATCCAGGCACGAACGGCACACGGTCGCCACGCAAACTGCGGTACTTGACAACGATGTCCTTGAGGACCTTGTTCAGCGCATGGCCGATATGGATTTCGCCGTTCGCGTAGGGAGGTCCATCGTGCAAAATGAACGTATCGCCTTCGCGCTCCTGCCAGCGGTGATAGATCTGCTGCTCCTGCCAGCGTTCCAGAAATTCAGGTTCACGCTTCGGCAGGTTGCCTCGCATCGGGAAGGCGGTCTGCGGCAGATTGAGCGTGTCTTTGTAAGCTGAGCCGTTGCCATCGGTCATGGTGATCGAGCCTCGCTTGGCCGGTGGGCAGCCGTTAACGGGTGCGCTACAGGATGTCTCAGGCGACCGGTTGCGGCAGCGTGCGGTCCACTGCGGCGGCTACGCGGCGGATGCCGTCCATCGCTTCGGCGAATCCTTCGAAATCCAGAGACTGTGCCCCGTCACTCCATGCGTGGGCCGGGTCCGGGTGTACCTCGAGCATCAGGGCATCGGCGCCAGCGGCGACCGCTGCGCGTGCCAGGGGCGGTACCCAGCGCGTGACGCCCACGCCGTGGCTGGGGTCGATACACACCGGCAGGTGCGTCCATTCCTGAAGCACGGGCAATGCGTTGAGGTCGAGGGTGTTGCGCGTGGCCGTTTCGAAGGTACGGATGCCGCGTTCGCACAGAACGACGTGCGGGTTGCCGCCGGCCAGGATATACTCGGCGGCGAAGACGAACTCCTTGAGGGTCGTGGACATGCCGCGCTTGAGCAGAACCGGAATGCGTGTCTGGCCCACTTCGCGAAGCAGGGCATAGTTCTGCACGTTGCGCGCACCGATCTGGTACATGTCTGTGTAGCGCCCCACAAGCTCGACGTTGTGCGGATCCATGACCTCGGTCACGATCGGCAGACCGGTTTCTTCACGCGCGGTCGCGAGCAGTTTCAGGCCGTCTTCGGCGAGACCCTGAAAGGCATACGGTGACGTGCGCGGTTTGAACGCGCCGCCACGCAAGATGCGCGCGCCGGCTGCCTTGACGGCTCTGGCCGTTGATACGATCTGTTCTTCGCTTTCCACCGAGCACGGTCCGGCCATGACGACGATTTCCCTGTCGCCAATGATGACGTCGCGTACCGGAACCCGGGTTCGCTCGAGCGCACCGTCGCGGCTCGCCAATTTGTAGTCCTGGAGCACGGGCATGACGCGATCGACGCCCTCCAGCACCTCGAAACGCTCAGCGGATGTCGCGCGTTCATCGCCAATACAGGCGATGACGGTACGTTCGACGCCATCCAGCCGACGTGGTTCCAGACCTTCGTCGGTGACGGCTTTCATGACGAGCTGTATCTGTTCTTCGGTCGCGCTCTTGCGCATGACGATGATCATCTCGGCTGTACTCCGGGCAGGATTGTCATGACGGCGCCGCGTCGCCTGATGCCTGGTGGTCGGATCAGTGCCGGTGGCGGACGTCCCTGTTGAGCTGGATCAAAGTACTGATTGTAACACGGGGCAGCGTTTCTTTTGTAATCGCGGAGCCGGTGGACATTCGTGATCGCTGGTGTTTTCCGAGGCGAACGGCAGTCGGATTTTTGATTTCGCTGAGGTGTTGCTGTCCGGGGGCCGGCATCACTTGCAGGGGATGGTGTTGCGGCCATCTGTGTTTGAGCATGGATCCGCGGCGCCGCTGGATATTGCGTTTCGTACGCGTTTGATAAATTGGCCGGATTGATACAGAATGAACATCAGGTCTGAGCCGCCATTCACTTTCTGGCGGCCGCGTGTTCTGGCGGCTGCCTGTTGCGGAATCTACCGGCGAAGATCACAGCTCCGTACAGATCTTTCAGCAACCGTTTGCGTCCAAGGAGACAGCACGATGGGCAGGATTCACCCCGCCGACGCATTGTTCGAAGGCGAAAAGCCATTTCCGGTCATTCCATCCTGTGAGCACTTTGCCGGCAGCGAGAAGCTGATTCGCAAGGCGTTGGAATTGCAGGACAAACTCGGCCCGATTTTCGACATTACCTGTGATTGCGAAGATGGCGCACCGCAGGGCAAGGAAAAAGAGCATGCCGAAATGATCGTCAGCGTGCTATCCTCCGAGGCCAATGTTCACAAGATGGCGGGCGTTCGTATACACGATTACACCCATACGGACCACTGGAAGCAGGATGTCGATATTGTCGTGGATGGCATCGGGGAAATCGTCAGCTACATTACGATCCCGAAGCCAACCGCCGCGCACCAGGTCGCGGA
>RFIY01000275.1 GCA_003695505.1 Candidatus Dadabacteria bacterium
GTACCCGATAGCCATCCGTCAACCGCTCGGCCACTGGTCGCCAGGCTTCGGCGAAGTCGAGATAGCCGTGTTGTATCAGCACGGTCGGGGCATCGGGCACAGGCGCCGGGTATTCGAGAACATTGAGCCGCAGGCCGGCGTGGTCGATCAGGTGCCTGCGCATGTCAGAATACGGTCTCACCGGTGCGCCGGCGTTTGGCCTTGCGAAGCAGGACGCGCAGCTCTTCTGGTCCGCGTGCACCGAGCCAGCCACGCTCGATCTGGTTGTCCTGAAAGATCTGGGCGATGGCCGACAGGGCTTTCAGATGAAGGCTGCGGCGGTCACGAGAGGCCGCCGTCGCAAAAAAAGCGTGGACGGAGGCGGCTGAACCGTCATCCGAAGTCGCCATGGGGATACCGGATTGCGAGCGAACGATCACAAAACCGAACTGGTCACGTCCGGCGACGATGACGTGCGGCACCGCGAGTCCCGGAGCGAGGACCGTGCTGTCCGCCCGCTCCCGGTCGCGCAGTCCGGCGAGAATGGATTCACGCGAGGCGCTGACCTGTTCGGCGAGGTGGTCGGCGATGATGCTGAAGCAGGTTTCCGCATCGGCCTGCTCGTTGAGATCGAGGATCGTGGCGTTCTGAACGAGTGCGTCAAATTCATCTTCCGGAAGTTCCTCGCTCTGTGTGCGCAGGGCGACGCCATGAACGACGTCCCCGGGTTCCAGGGTGTCGAATTCCTGGAAGAAGTAGCGTTGTCCCTGGCGTTCGACGACGAGCGGCAGTACCGGGCGCCGCACATAGAGGCGATCCACGAACTGATCTCGCGTCGCGCGCTGCTCCACCGGCCAGGTCTCGACGCGGGTACGGTCGTGCTCGATCCAGTGATCCCAGTCGTTCAGGTCGAAGGCGCCGGGCGTAAACAGCTCGATCTGCAGGTCCTGCAGCAACGAATCCGTGTCGCTCCTTGCCCCTGTATCGACGTAGGCCCAGGCATGCGGCACGCGGAACAGCGTCGCTGCGTGCTGTGCGGCATAGACGTTGAGCTGCGTGTTCGGCGTGATCGCAATGAAATGCTCGGCCTGCCCGGCATTGGCTTCCTGGAGGATGTCTTCATCCAGTGCGTTCCCGCAGACGGCCTCGAGTCCCGCCCTGGTCGCGGCTGCGCAATGTTCGGCATTGATGTCGATCACGACGACCGGGCGGGTTTCGGCCAGGGTCGACGCCAGCGTCAGCGCCGTCGGTGTGCCACCAACGATCACGATCTTGTCACGCAGTGACGCTTCGACGAGCTGATCGTGGCGGCGCAGCCAGCGCACGCCGACCTTGAGTCCGACCGGCACAAACGTCATCGAGGCTAGTGCGAGGAAGACCAGCGACGAAAAAATCGTACCGTCGATCAGGCCGGCTTCGAGCGCGACGCCGGCAATGACCAGATCAAGCGCGCCCCGCCCGTTCATGCCGACACCCAGCACGACGCCTTCGCGCCAGAACGAAAGATTGGGCACCCAGGCAAGCAGGACGCCGCACAGCTTCGCCGCAAACGCCACCGCGATCAATGCCAGCGGCAGACCGATATTACCCAGTACGGACAGGTCGACCGCGAAACCGGACTGTACAAAAAAGATCGGCGCCAGAAAGCCGATCGACAGATCGTGCACGAGCTCGCTCAGCTCATGGGACTGACGCAGGCCGACGAAGCGCTCATCGAAAAACAGGCCGGCGAGAAAGGCGCCAAGCAGCGCGTGAAGTCCTGCCGTCTCGGCCATCTCGGCGTAACACAGTCCAACAAGCAGGACGATCGTAAACTGCGCCGTTCGGCCCGTGATGCCCAGCCGCTCCAGCGCCGGTCCGAGGCGCGGCAGAACAATCAGTCCGACGGCGATCGCCGCGGTAAAGAACACGAGGATCTTGCCGATCAGCGGCCAGGCCGTGGACCAGTGCAGGTCGGCAATGGCGCCACCGACGCTGGCGAGCGCAGTAAAAAGAATCAGCGCCAGGGTGTCCGAGACCAGTGCACCGGTCGTCAGAATGGTTGCCAGGCGTGTGTTCATCAGCCCCAGATCGACGAGCAGGCGACTGCCGACGGCCAGAGACGTGACACCGGCGGCACAGCCGGCGACCAGGGCGGTGCTTGCAGAAAAGCCTGTCGCGCGAAGCAATGCCGCGACCGCAATCAACGGGATCACAAAGCCGGTGACGGCGGCAAACAGCGCGAGCGGTCCGCTGCGCTGCATTTCGCGAATGTTGATCTCCATGCCGATGTACAGCATCATCAGAAAAACGCCGACTTCGCTGAGCACATAGACGCCGGCGTCCGGTTCGAGGATGCCAAGGATTGGAGGGCCGAACACGATTCCGGCGAGCAGTTCGCCGAGGATCGCCGGAAAGCCAAGGCGGCTCGCGATCGCGCCCATGGTCCAGGCGCAGAACAGCACCAGCAGGATGTTGACGAACGAAAATTCGACAGCCATATTCAGGAATCGAGCTCCTCGGCCAGATGTCGGCGACTGCGGCCGGGGCGCCAGTCACGCAGGGCTTGTCCGTACGCCTGAACATCGTCGCGCGGGTCTGCCAGCAACATTTCGGTCAGGGTTGTCTGGATCCGCTCGAAGGTAAACGGGTCGAAGCGGCCGGTACTGTGTTGCCAGGCGACATAAAGCAGCAGCGTATTGAGCGCGTCGAGTTCGCAGTACGTCTCGACGATGTCCCATTCGTTGCGGGCGATGTGCTGAAAGACACGGTGCCCTTCCGTTACGGTTTTTCCCGGCAGACCGATGATCTGACACATTTCATCGAGCCCGACGCGATCCCCGCCGTACGAAGCCAGCACGTCCATCAGGTCGGTATGCAGGCTGCCATAGCGGTGCTGGTAGTTGTCCCACTTGTCACCGGCTGCGTAGTACGGTGATGCATCGATGCCATGCAGCATCGCGCGGTAGCGGATCACGGGCAGGTCAAAGCTGTGACCGTTCCAGGAAACGAGCGTTGGATAGCCGCCACGGCGCAGGACGGTGAAAAATGCTTCGAGCAACGCGCCCTCGTCGAGCCGATCCTCGCCAATGCTGTCCAGCTTGAAGCGAACCTGACCGAGTTGTATGTCCAGCCAGGCGATCGAAATGGTAACGATGCGGTGATATGGCGGCTTCAGAAAATCGGTGCGGCCATCGGTCTGTTCGAGGCGCTGGGCAAGCATCTGTTCGGCAACCTCGACGAAGCTGCCCTCGAAGCCGAACACACGCCGACCGACCTCGGTATCGGGGACGGTCTCGATGTCGAACGCCGCAATTGCGGTGTGAATACTCATTCCAGATCGTCTACCTCGTCCATGCCGACGCTGACGAACCCGGGCGTCAGGTGACGCAGCCGTTCCTTGAGTTCCATGATCGACTTGTACGGCTGGGCGTAGATCTCGATCAGGCGGTTGTTCGTATCGGCCAGCCGGTCACTCAGACTGCCGGCGATCCAGCGCATCACCTTGTAGGCCGCCGCGCTGCCGCTGCTGGCCAGCGCGTCGAGATCGCTGCCCTGCATTTCCCAGAGTACGGACGGGAAGATGGCCACGACCCTTGCGCTGCGGGGGGCATTGCGCAGGAAGGCCATTTCACCGATCACGGTCGGCGCGTCCAGTTTCGCGAGCATTTCGTACTGGCCGGGTGTCGTTGCACGCTCGACCGAGATCCGGCCCAGATGCAGAAAGTAGCAGGACTGCCCTGGATCCCCTTCCGCGAACAGCTCTTCTCCGGGCGCGAGCTCGATCGTTTCGAGGCGCTCGGCAATCTGGTCCAGCTCTTCGGGGGTCAGGTCGGCGAAGATCGGAAAACGTCTGAGGGTGACACGATCAGGCTGCATCGGTGTCCTCTTGCCAGAAACGGTTCAACAGCGAACGCGCGTGGGCTTCGTCGAAGGGAACATCGTGCAGGTCTGCGCGCTGATTGATATGACTGAGGGTGGTTTCGAGAAAAATGCGGAAATGCTCGAGGCTGCGACCCACTTCGCGGGCGCGGGCCGGGTTGTCGAAGGTCTCCTGCTCCAGGCGTTGCAGCCCCGAGATGAAATTCGCGAACGCTTCGTGGTCGGCGGCGCGGACGAGCTGGAAACTGGCTTCAACAAAATAGGTCAGGAAGGCAAGCAGTCCGTCGAAGCGGCGCCGTCGTTCCGTTGCCGTGGCGTCTTCATCGCCAAAGAGCGCGATCATTCGCTTCAGCAGCTCGTGGAAGATCCAGATGTCTTCGCGCAATTTTCGCGACTGCTCGCGACGGCTGATGAAGTCGGTGAAGATGTCCTTCCCTTCGACATCGGGCAGGACGGTGTTGATCAGCAGGACAACGGTCTGTTGCAGAAAGGTATGCAGCAGTCCCTGCGTGGCTTCGAGCCCGGAACGCAGATGCGGCGTGCTGGTCGTCTGCGAGAAATCGAGCAACAGTTGTTCAAAGACCTTGCGTGATTCGAGCGAAAGCTGAAATGCAAACGCATCGACGCGCTCCAGCAGCGCCGCTTCGGCCTCATTGGTCGCGCCGTTCGGGAAAAAACGTCGGGGCAGCGTCACCTCGAGGTATGGAATCAACGTGCGAAAATCACTGCGGAGCAGCGCCAGGTAGGGCAGTGCGTCGTAGAGCTCATCCCGCAGCGCCGCATCGGGCCGTAGCCAGCCGAGTACGCGAAGGTAACGATTCAGCGTCAGGATCAATACGCTCAGGGCCCGTCGCATTTCTTCTGACGGCGCGTCGCGGACGGCGTGTTGTAGCAACGGGTGCTCGACGCGATCGTAGACCACGTTGAACTGTCGCGACTTCAGCGGATTGAAGTAGCGGTTCTGCAGGATCATCGAGGTGTACTGGTGCCCAAGCGCGCGAAATGGATTCAGCGAAACGTGGTCCGCGGCCAGCAGACCGGAGCTGAGCTGGACGAGGCTGCGAAGGCCGATCTGCAGCAGGTACAGGCTTTCGAGCGGCGTTTCCTGCTGCAGGTGGCGTGCAAGCAATTGATCGCGCTCACTGTCGCTGACCAGCTCCGTTTCAACGTAGCTGCGAAACACGAAGGCAGAGGTGTCGGTTTCGTCGAGGACGCTCTGGGCCCACTGCAGCAACTGGCGCAGGAAGCGGTCAGCGACCTGGATCTCGATGCGCAGGTCGTCGCCGATCGAGACGTGGCCGCTGCGCCGGTGTGGATGGTTTTGCAGATTGAAAAACCGGTCCAGCGCGCGGATCGTCGTTTCGAACCGAAATAGCAGCGCGTCGGCGTCCTCAACGGGCACCGACGCCAGCCATTCGCGCTTGCGGCGCTCGATCCCGTCGTCGAATCCGTTGCGGGCGTCTTCTGGCAGTGCGTTATCCATTCGCATCCAGTATATCGGTACTGGCTTTCCGTTATCCCGTGCCAGGGCGAGGCTCGCTTGCGGCGTCGCGGAACAGGCGTCACAATGTTCGGCATGGGTGATTCAATGACCAAACGCCTCTGGCGCGCGCTCGGTCTTCGCGGAACGCTGGTCGTGTTTCTGTTGCTGCTGGTTGGCATCGTCGGCCTGCAGAACATGGAGCCGTTCGATATCGACTTTCTGTTCTGGGACCTGATCCAGGTGTCCAAACTGTACTTCATCCTCGCCGATTTCGGACTCGGGATCATCGCCGGGTTGTTGATCGGCTGGATGCTGATGCGCAGGCCCGGGCGCAGCGAATGACGGCGCGACGGCTTGCGGACGAGCCGTCACTCTACCTGCAACAGCACGCCGATCAGCCCGTCGACTGGTATCCGTGGGGCGAAGCAGCGTTGTCGCGGGCAGCGGAGCGTGACGTCCCGATTCTGATCAGCAGCGGCTACGCGACCTGTCACTGGTGCCATGTAATGGCCCACGAATGCTTCGAGGATGCCGAGGTTGCCGATTGGATCAATCGGCACTTCGTGCCGATCAAGATCGACCGTGAAGAGTTGCCGCACATCGACGCCCAGTACATGGCCGCCCTGCTCGCCATTCAGGGGCATGGCGGCTGGCCACTGACGGTGTTCGCATTGCCCGACGGGCGACCATTTTTTGCCGGCACATATTTTCCGAAGCACGCCCGCAACGGGCACCCCGGGTTTCTTGAGCTGTTGCAGCGGATTGTGGACGCCTGGCGCAACGACCGGGACCGCCTCGAGCAGGACGCCGCGCGCATTACCGAAGCGGTCCGAACGCGTAGCCGGCTGCCGGAGCCGCGGGATGTCGCCGACGATCAGGCGGCGCAGGTGCTGATGATGTCGTTGCAGCGCGTCGACAGCCAGTGGGGCGGGCTGGGCGATGCGCCCAAATTCCCGCCGCACGCCGCATTGCGGTTCTGGCAGTCACACGGCGATGCGCCCGCAGCACGAGAAGCGCTGGAACATACACTTGCCGCGCTGCTCTGGCGGGGGCTGCGCGACCAGGTCGGGGGCGCCTGGCATCGCTACTGCGTCGACCGAGCCTGGATCGTGCCGCATTTCGAACAGATGCTCTACGACAATGCCCAGTTGATCGATGTGCTCGCGCAGCAGGTTCTCGACACCCAGCGTCCGGGAGACCGGTTTGTGCTGACACAGGCGACCGTCACGCTGTTGATGGACTGGGTGACCAGCGAGGGCTGGCTCGCCGCAGGCTGGGACGCGGACGATCCGTGTGGCGAGGGGCACTACTATACCTGGACACCCGACGAACTGCGCGCGGCATTGCTGGACGATGCCGACTGGGCGATCGAGTTCTTTCAGGTCGAAGCGAATGGCCCGGTCGATGGCCGCTGCACACTTGTGCCGCGGGCCGATCCATTCGATCCCCGACAGGCGACCAGCGAGGATGCGGATCAGTATCGCCATGCCGTTCGGGTTCTCGCGGCCGAACGCCACGGTCGCCCGGCGCCGGCGCGTGATGACAAAGGTATCGTTGCCGACAATGGTCTGGCGCTCCGGGCGTTGGCGCGAGCGGTGCTCGCCGTGGGGAGCGGCCTGGCCGAACGTGTCACACCGCTGGCACACCTTTTGCGCGAGCGTGCTGAGAAATCTCTGCCGCGCGCATGGTTTACTGATGATCAGACGCGGGGGCGGGCCGGGCTCGATGACGTCGCGGCGCTCGGGCTGGGGTTGCTGCACTGGGGGCTGATCGAGGACGCACCCGAGTTCGTCCGTACGTCCCGGCAGTTGCTCGAGCAGGCACGGTTGTCGTTTTTTCGTGGCGGCCGCTGGCATGTGGCGCAGGATGATGACTTTGTGCTCGGCACGCCGGCGGGAGTCTGGGATCAGCAGACCGTCGCGCCCATGGTGTTGCTCGGCGAATGGTTGCTGACCTTTGCCGCGCTGACCGGAGACGATGCGGACACCGACACCTGGCTGGCCTTTCGGCATCAGGTCTCGGGCGCGATGGCGGCCGCCCCGCTCGGGACGCTCGACCTGTGGCGGCTGGCGCGGCTGGCGGATCGCGGGCTGCGCGTCGTTTCGCTGACCGGGCAGGCGGACGGCTGGTTTGCACGTGCTGCCTCGCGGACGCCGGTCGATGTGCTGTGGCTGCGCCCGCGCGTCGCGGCCGAACTCGGGCGACAGGATCTTGCTGGTGACGAGGCGCGTGCGATCATTTGTCGCGGTACGGTCTGCGAGGCGCCGTGCGAGCAGCCGGGTGCGTTGCTGGAGCGACTGCGTCCATCCGATTCATCCGGCAGTTGACTGTGCGAAAATGGTATAACGTTTCGCGAAGAACTTGCTGAGGATACAGGAACGATGGCGAAAAAGAAGCGTAAGAAATCGACATCCCCCGCTACACGCGGTGGCGCGAAAGCGAAGGCATTGGCGACGCCCTCGGCGCAGGAAGCCGGGTCTTCCGCGGCGTTCGTGACGGGTGTGATTGCGGCGACCGCGCTCGCGTTTCTGTTCCCGGTCTGGTACAGCAGCAAGGCTGTTTCCTTCCGGGGCATCGACATGTTGTTGCATCCGACGCGCCTGCCGGCCCCCGTGCAAAACGGCCTCAACGGTTTCGGTGGTGCCGCCGCGGTCGCCATTCTGATCGTCCTGCTCGTGGCGGCGATGGGGCTTGGTTTTTTCTGGACGCGGCTCTACACACGGCCAGCGGATGGCGAAGATGTGCCGCTGTGGCGCCGCATCGTGACCCGCGAGAACGGGCTTTCCATCGTTTCGTTGGGGTTGGCGACGGGTGGCCTCGCCGTGTTGCTGGTGTTCCTGAATATGCAGGTCATCAACCATCGTGAATGGCCGGTCGTGACCGAATCCGTGCTGCTGTTCCTTGCGGCGCTCGCGTCACTGCGCGGCGTTGCGGCGGTTGATGCGGCAGAGGGCCGCGGGAACCCCGCCCTGAGTCCGCTGGACTGGGGGATCTGGCTCGGTGGACTCATTGCGACCGCATTGTTCCACTATCTCTGGATCTGTTACGTCCTGATCCGACCCGCGCCGAAGGCTCTGGTGAACGGACTGCTGGCGCGTTTCGCACGCTGAGCGCCGGCGGGTCGCGGCAACACGATGATGCAGCGGGATCTGGGACGCCCCGGCGTGCTGGCGGGGCAGCGCCGTCCCCGTCGCCGTCCGCCCGGGTACTGGTTTCTGATCATCGCGGCGGCGGGCATCATCACCGCACTGTTCTGGCCGCGAACCCAACAGACGCGCTCCGACGCGACATCCGTACACACGGTCGCCGGCGCTGCGCCAGCGCTGGTCACTGCGGCGCCGGTGACCGAAGAAACGCTCGAGGATGCGATCCTCGCCGACGAATCCGGCACCACCGAAACGAGCATCGGACGCGTGCGGTTTGGTCCGCCGGATCCGTTCGCTGAAATCCAGGCCATCGTACAACGTGGTCAGACGCTCTTCGATGCGCTGATCGCGGCCGGCCTGCCGCGAGGCGAGGCAGGTAGCGTCGTCGCCGCACTGAAGCCGCTCGTGGATTTTCGCCGGATTCGTCCCGGAGACCGGTTCGAAGGGCTGCTCTGGCTGTCGGAGTCGCTGATCGAGGGAACGTTCTACCACGGAGATCTGGATCGCTTTCGCCTGCGTCGTCACGACGGTCGTCTCGAAGCCGAGGCCGATCCGATTCCGGTTGTCGCGGCGACCACGGTCGTCAGTGGCGTCGTCGAGTCCAGCCTCTTCGATGCCATTTATGCCGCAGGTGAGCGACCGTCGCTGATTATGTCGTTCGTCGACCTGTTTTCGTGGGATTTCGACTTTGGTCAGCAGACGCGTAAGGGCGATCGCTTCGCGATGCTCATCGAAAAGCACTACGCCAATGACAAATTCTATGGCTACGGCCCGATTCAGGCGGCCCGATACATATCAAAGACGTTTGGCGTCTTCGAAGCCTGCTGGCACGACGGCAGTGACGATCTGCGCGGCTACTATCACCCCGACGGCACCTCCGTGCGCGGCGCGTTTCTGCGCGCGCCGGTGAAGTACTCGCGCATTTCCAGCGGTTACTCGCTGAGCCGCCTGCATCCGGTCCTGGGGGTGCGGCGTCCGCACCGCGGGATCGACTATGCCGCGCCGACCGGAACGCCGGTCTATGCGGTGGCCGACGGTATCGTGCTCGACGCGCGCTGGATGGGGGGGGCGGGACGCGCGGTTCGCATCCGCCATCCGAACGGCTGGATCACCAGCTACAGCCATTTGTCGAAGATCCTGGTTCGCAAGGGACAGCACGTTCGCCAGGGACAGATGGTGGGCCGTGTCGGCAGCAGCGGCTATGCGACCGGTCCGCATCTCGACTACCGGATCAAGATCGGTGGGAAGTTCGTCAATCCGTTGAAGGTGAAGTTCCCGCGAGGCAAAAAAATCCCGGCTGCGGAGCGACCCGAGTTTGAGGCGCGCTGTCGCCTCAAACTGGATCAGCTCGAGACTCAGGTCGCAGCACTCGCATCGTCGTCCGCGCCCTGATCGGCGGCCAGCGCTGCCAGGACGAACTGGCGTGCGGTTCGCCCGCTACGGGTGCCTCTGCGACGCGCAAAACGTAACGCTTCATCCAGAAATTGCGGGCCTCCCGGCAGGGCAGGTGCGATACGGCTGCGCCAGTGCTCGACGATCTGCAAGTAGGTGGCCTGATTGAGGGGCGGGAACGACAACCACAGCCCGAATCGATCCGCGAACGCCAGCTTGTCTTCGATCGCTTCGGATTCGTGCAGTTCGCCATCGACGACCCGTGTGCCGGCCTGATCGGCGGTCGTTTGCGGCAGCAGGTGTCTGCGATTACTGGTGACGACGAACAGCACATTGTCAGGTTGCGCGAGCGCGCTGCCTTCGAGCAGCCCCTTCAGACTGTGGTAGTTTGCGTCGGCTGATGAGAACGTCAGGTCGTCACAAAAGACAATGAACCGTTCCGGCCGGTCGGTCAGCCGTTCGAGCAGGTCTGGCAGCGTCGCAAGATCGCCGGGCGCGATCGCGATCAGGCGTACGTCGGGGTCGTCGCGCTGGACGCTCGCGAACACGGCGCGAACGAGTGAAGACTTTCCGGTGCCGCGTGCTCCGGCAAGCAGGACATGGTTGGCCGGCGCGCCACGCGCGAACGCCCGAATGGTTTGCAGCAGCGCCGTGCGCTGCCGGTCGAGACCGAGCAGGTCGTCCAGGAACGGCAGATCTGGGTGGCGCACCGGGCGCAGTCGACCCGGATGCCCGTGCCAGTACAGGACGGGCGCGTCCGGAATAGAGTCGCTTTCACAATCGCTGCCAGCGAGGCGTTCGAGCGCTCTGGCCATGCGCTCCAGAATCGGAGCGACGTGTTGGTTCTGGATCTCGACCATGGTATTTTCCGTGACCGACTGTCTGTTGTCCGCAATGGGACGGTAGAATATACAGGGTATCTGGTTTTCGCCCGAAGGCGCATGCCCGTTCGCGGCGGTTGTCATCCCTGACCAGGTGAACAAATCTCATCCTGCTGGAGTAACTCATGTCGACGCCACGCCCCGATTTTCTGGCCGCGCTCGCCGGACGCAACGACGGCCCGCCGCCGCTCTGGATGATGCGCCAGGCCGGAAGGACGCTGGCATCGTATCGCAAGTTGCGCGAAGGAACGGATTTTCTGACGTTTTGCAAGACACCCGAGCTGGCGGCAGAGGCGACGCTGTTGCCTGTACGCGAGCTGGGCGTCGATGCCGCGATCCTGTTTGCCGACATCCTGCTGCCAGCCGAAGCGCTCGGGCTGGAACTGCACTTCGAGGAAGGGGTTGGCCCCGTGACCAGTCCGCCCGTACGCAGCGCCGCCGACGCCGCCCAATTGCAACGTCGCGACGTTGCTGAGACCTGTGATTATCTGGCTGGCGTCATTCGCCGCGTCCGCGCCGGTTTGCCCGAGGGCGTGCCGCTGATCGGTTTCGCTCCGAGTCCGTGGACGCTGGCGGCCTATCTGGTCGAGGGGCGCGCCCGCAAGGGATTTCCTGCGCTCAAGACGTTCACCTATGCTGATCCGGCCGGGTTTGCAGCGTTTCTCGACCTGCTGACCGATACCCTGTGCGCGTACGGGCAATTACAGGTGGAAGCAGGCGTGCAGGCGTTCCAGATCTTTGACACCTGGGCCGAGCTGCTACCGCCGCCGCTGTTCTACGAGCTTGTGCTGCCACGGGTGCAGCGGCTTGCGGATGCGATTGACGTGCCGGTGATCTATTTTGCCAAGGGTACGGCGGCATTTTTCGAACAGCTTTGCCCACTGCGTGTTGCCGCGCTCGGCTGTGACTGGACGATCGACATTGCAGAGGCGAGGCAGCGCTGTTCGGGCAAGGCGTTGCAGGGCAATCTCGATCCGACGGTTCTCTATGCGCCTGCAGAAGCGATTCAACGCGAGACCTGGGCGATGCTCGACAAGATGCAGGGGGATCGTGCTTACGTCGTCAATCTCGGCCACGGTCTCGCACCGGATATTCCCGAGAGCCACGTCCACGCATTTGTCGAAGCCGTGCGGAGCTGGACGCCGGATCACGAATGAACCAGGACGCTCCGCTTGGTGTCGTGCTGCTGAACCTCGGAGGACCGGAGACGCTCGATGACGTCCGGCCGTTCCTGTTCCGCCTGTTTCGGGATCCAGATATCATCCCGTTGCCGAAATGGCTGCGCTGGTTGTCGTGGCCGATCGCCTGGCTGATTGCGACCTTTCGGGCACCGAAAAGCCGGGAGGCGTACGCGTCAATCGGTGGCGGCAGCCCGCTGCGTCGCACCAACGAGGCGGTCGCGCACAAATTGCGCGCAAGACTCGAAGCGCGCGGCCTGAACGTTCGCGTAGAGGTTGCGATGCGCTACTGGCATCCGCTCACCGAGGTGGCTGTCGCGCGGTTGAAGGAGGCCGGTTGCGAGCGCATCCTTTGCCTGCCGATGTATCCCCAGTATTCGACGACCACGACGATGAGCAGCTACCGCGCATTCTGGCGCGCGCTGCGCAAGGCGCGCTGGGCGCCCGAGGTCACGCGCGTGCTCGATTATCATCTCGATCCGCGCTACCTGGATTGCGTTGCACGTCGGATCGAGGCGGCATTGGTACAGCTCTCCGAGCCTTACGGCGATGCCTGCGTGCTGTTCAGCGCGCATTCGATCCCGCAGGATCGCGTCGATCAGGAAGGGGATCCCTATCCTGAGCATGTCGAGGCCATGTGCGCGGCGCTCGCGGTGCGACTTCCCGATGGGCTGAAGTGGGAGCTGGCCTATCAAAGCCGTGTCGGACCAGTGGAATGGATCGGGCCACAGGTTCCGGACGCCATCGAGCGCCTGGCCGCCGAAGGCGTACGCCGAGTGATCGTCGTGCCGGTCAGTTTCGTGTCCGAACATGTCGAGACCCTTGAAGAACTCGATCAGGAGTACCGTCATCTTGCCGAATCACTTGGCATTACACAGTTTCTGCGTGTCGCAACCGTCCAGGATGACGATGATTTTGTCGCCTTTCTCGAAGAACTTACGGCTGAGACGCTCCTGGGTGCCGGTGATACAGCCTGCCGCCGTGGCGCTGAACGTTGTATCTGTGCCGGTGGTTGAAGCATGACGCGACTTTACCTGATCCGCCACGGCACGACGGAATGGACGAAAAGCGGCCGCTACAGCGGCCGCAGCGACCCGGCGCTGGCAGAGCAGGGGAGGATTGAGGCCGCTGCGCTGGCCGAATGGCTCGGGCAGCGCGGACTGGCGCCTGTGCCAGTCTGGACCTCGCCGCTGATTCGTTGTCATGAAACCGCACGCATCCTGTGCGACCAGCTCGGCTGGTCGGCGCCACAGATCGATCCCCGCCTGCAGGAAATCGACTACGGCCAGTGGGAAGGGCGCACGCGGGACGACATCGAACGCGAGCAGCCTGACGCTTTTGCCGACTGGGATGCCGACCCGACGCGTCGCCCGCCACCGGGCGGCGAACCCGTCGCCGACGTACTGGCTCGCGTGCGAGCCGTGATCGACGACGCACGTCGGATCGACCGGCTGATGCTCGTCGCCCATCGCACCGTCAGTCGCGTCCTGCTCGCCGACCTGCTCGGCGTGCCACTGGGCGCCTACCGCCGCCGTCTTGATCACCGCCCGGCCGGCCTGACAATTGTCGACCTCGACGACGCAACGGGTGAGGCGACGCTGCGCCTCTATAACTTTCATCCGGCGGCGTCTCTCTGATACGCTGTACAGCGAGCAAGGGGTACATCGAGAAGAGGGAGAAACGCAATGGGGATGCCCATGTCGCTGGAAGAAGACGTTCGCGAGCTCA
>RFIY01000276.1 GCA_003695505.1 Candidatus Dadabacteria bacterium
CGAGCAGGTGAAACAACTGATTGGTCAGATGATAGCCAAATGGACGGTCTCCCCAGAGCTGACGGTCAACCAGATAGCTCAAATGGGTGAGCGGACGGTACAGGTCGAAATGCTTCCCCCCCGCCGCGCGCGGGTCCCGGTTTTTCTCTTTCAGGTAATAGGCATTGCGCGTCAGGATATATTGCACATTCTCGATCCGGTCGAAAAAGCCCGATTCGAGAATCAGATCGTAGTCTTCCCAGGCAAAGCGGTTCCACAGCCCACCAATCGTCACGAGAGCCACGGTCGCAAGCACCGCCAGACGCAGTCGCCAGGCTGACGGTGGCTGTGCTGACAGGCCGATGCCCCTTGCATTACGGTTCAATTGCACCGGCCTGCTCAATTTCGCTCTCCCCTCCATTTGACCTGTTACGTTCGTCCGCCCGCTCGACGCTTCGGCGCACCTCCCCGGCAATATCCGGAGCAACGGTCCTGAGCTGAGCCATCATGTCCTGAACTGCTGGCGCCGCCGGATACCGGTGCAGCGCGTCCGCCGCGTATCGGATGGCCAGCGCTTTCGACAGCGGCAGCGCACACTCAAACTTAAGCACTGCGAATGCCGCAGTACGATGCGGTGACGCATCACCGCGTCGTGCTGCTTCGAGACACTCCTTCCATTGGCCGGACTCCTGATAAGCCATTGCCAGATTAAGGTGCCAGCGATAATCACGGTCATCGATCCGGATCGCTTCGTTGAGCGCCTCGATCGCGCCAGGGTAAAGCCGCCGCTTGAGAAGCACATGACCGAGCGCACCATAGCCGTGCGACCGCTGTGGATGATCGCGAATCACCGAGGCCCACAATGCGCCGTCGCCGGACCAGTCCCGGGCCGCCTCACGTGTACGCATCGCCAACGCCGCCAGCACGGCGATACCAACCAGCAGGAATGCCTGCCCAGCGAGCGACCCGCGCAGGCGCCTGTAAACCCCGACGGCGAGGGACGCCACTGCCATGGACACGAAGGCCGCCGGAAAATACAGGTAACGGCCCAGCCCGAACCAGTCCATCAACAATGTTGCATAGACGATCGGCGCCAGCGTCGCGAGGGCCAGCAGCGACGCGGCAACGAATTCCGGGATTCGCCGCGCAAGCACGAACAGGCCCACCAGTAACAAGACAAATCCTGCCCAGGCGCAGTACAATGGCAGATCACTGCCCAGGAACTCGTAGAATTCCCACAGATAATCGGGCGCACTGTCAACCGGCCAGAGAATCTGCCCGAGGCTCCGCAAGACGACATGCGGGAGGTGCAGCAACACCCAGCGATTTGTCTCTGCGGCCAGTGGCACCGTTCCGACAACACGCGAACGGAGCGAAAAGTAGAACACCGCCGCGCCCAGCCAGACGAGTGCAATTGCCCCCGCCCGCAACCGGAATTGTGGCACAGCATTTCCGCACCGCCGCGCCCAGACAAGCCCGAGCGCAACGCATCCCGCAGGAACAAGTACGAGTGCGGTTTCACGAGCGAGCCCACCGGCAAGCCAGGCGGCGCTCCCGATAAGTACCCACGACGCCACCTGCAAACGAGCGCCGCTCCGCAGCGCCTGACCGAATGAGATCAGCGCAAGCAAGGACGCCGATAGCGCCAATGGATTGGCCCGGGCCGCGACATAGTAATACGCTGCCGAAATGGCGGGATTGACCGCAAACAACAACGCAGCGACTGCTGCGATGGCCATCTGCTGCCACCACTGCCAGGCCAACAGATAGATCAGTGCTACACAGCAAAGATGAAGAATCAGCGATGTAAGGTGAAATCCGCGCGGATCATTGCCCCAGAGTGCATAATCGGTTGCGTATGACAGATAGGTGAACGGGCGATAGATCCCGACCGGTGGTTTCGCCGGAGGTCTTCCTTGTGGCGCAACAAGCTGATGACCGCTCTCCGAGAAGAACCGTCGCCAATTGCCGGGGTCATGCATCGCTTCGGGTGCGACAATGATCGTCCGGTCTTCCCAGACGAACGGGTTACTGACCCCGCCGGACGCGACGATTGTCGCGACGACCAGCACGAGCAGCAATCCGGCAATGACGCGAAGCGGCCGCTCGCGTTGTGATGCAGCGTTGCTTGAATTCACATCAGGCATGATGACACAACGAACAATCCACCTGCACGCAGCGATGCCATGCCCGGCAGAGACAATTCTTGCCGCGCATGTGAGTGGGGCGCCAATTTTTGTCACCCGGATCCCGCGGCGAGCCTTCCCGAGCAACGCCAAAGCCGTACATTACACCTACATCAGAGGCCCATCCCCCGGACAAGCGAACATTGCGAGGAACTGGCATCTCCTTTGCATGAATTACGCCGAAATCGTTTTCACGCCGGACGGTGCCGTGTCACACGGACATTCCGGCAACATGCCCATCGCCAACCCCAAGGAGGTTGTCCATATGTCAATTCGTACTCTCATTCAACAACAGCGCGAGCGTGGCTTTACACTCGTCGAGCTGATGATCGTTGTCGTGATCATCGGTATTCTCGCGGCCATCGCGATTCCGCAGTTCCAGAAGTTCCAGCTTCGCGCGCGCGCCGGAGAG
>RFIY01000277.1 GCA_003695505.1 Candidatus Dadabacteria bacterium
GCCCTCGACTGGGCCGCGCTGCTGGCGTTTCTCGACGAACAGGATCGTGATTCACGCGGATCGGTCTGACAGACCGCTGTTCGCCTACGGTTCGCTGCGCCGTGGCGGTGGTGCGGACCAGCGCCTCCTGCGCGAAGCCAGATGGCTCGGCACGGCGACGGTTGTCGGCCGGCTGTACCACGATGGCCACTACCCCGCGCTGATCCCGGATCCCGCGGGCACACCGGTAATCGGAGATCTCTGGGACGTTCCGTCTCACTGCTGGCCTGCACTCGATGCCTGGGAAGGCTGCGGCGCCACCGACCCGCAACCTCACCCATATCGGCGCGCCACGCTGCACGCTCGGATCGACGCCAGTCCGGTCGAGGCGCAGGCCTACGTCTGGAGCGGACCGATCAATGACTTGCACCTGATCGGCTGCGGCGACTGGCTTGCCTGGCGCGGTGTTGCAGCACCGACACCATCCTGAGGGTGTCGGTGCGACACCGTCGCAGCTTTGCAACATTTCAGCCCCGTTGATCTGGCACCCGCGTTGCAGCTTGCGGCGGAACGCACCACAACCGAACGACAAAGGAGTCTGATGATGAAGTCCGTACTCGCAGCAATCGCCGCAGCCACCCTCTGCACCACCCCTGCGCTCGCCGCATCCGCCGTCGCGCAACAGCCGACCGAGCGTATCGCGCAGCCGGTCGAGCGCGCGGGCAAACTCGAAGGCACCGCGCACCAGGGCAAACGTTGCACGTTCAGCAAGAAAGAAGCGATCGTGGTCGGCGTCGCCTGGTTTCTCGGCGGCATTCCGGGAGCCGTGCTGACGCCGATCGCCTGCAAGCGCGATCTGCTCTGAGGTACCGTCCTGACCGGCGCCTTCGGGCGTCGCTCAGCGCTCCCCCTTCAGACCGTCCAGCACACGCAACACTGCGTCCCTGACCGTATCGGGGATCGATGTTGCCGCGTCGCGAAAACGAGCGGCAAGTTCGGCGGGCGAGACATCGCCCGCCTCGGTCAGCACGGGCGAGCGCTGCTCGAACGGGTGGGCTTCGCCGGTGTCGACCCGCCGGATCCAGACACCCTCACTGCGATCCCAGGTCAACGCCGTTTCGTCTGCCTGCTTGTCGAAGCAAAGCTGGAATCCGACGATCGTTCGACCTTCATAAAATACGAACAGATCGAAGTCCTCGTCCGAGAACCAGCGCCGACGCGGTTCCCCGTGCAGTTGCCGTACCGGACGTTCCTGTAACACGGGTCAGAAATCCCGCAAGGCGACGATGGCCGCCGGGCTTGCAACAAGGTCTCGCGGCGCATGTGTACCCCGCGCGTTCATTTGCGCCCCGTTTCGCGGCGATAATCCTCGATCGTCCGGGCAATGCCTTCGCGCAACGGAATGCGCGGCGTCCAGCCCAGCTCCTGAAGCCGCGACACGTCGAGCAACTTGCGCGGCGTCCCGTCCGGGCGGTCTGTATCCCAATGGATCTCGCCACGATGCCCGACGAGCTCCTGCACCAGCAGCGCCAGCTCGGCAATCGGCAGATCTCTGCCCCAGCCAACGTTATACAGCTCATGGGTGAGGCGCTCGATTGGTTGCCGCAACAGGAACAGGCAGGCGTCCGCCAGGTCATCAGCATGCAGAAACTCACGCCGTGGCCTGCCGCTACCCCACAGCGTAACCGGCGCGTTGCCGGCAACGCGCGCTTCCTCGAATTTGCGGATCAGCGCCGGCAACACATGAGCCGATTCGAGATCGTAATTGTCGCCCGGTCCATACAAATTGGTCGGCATGATCGACAACATCTCGTATCCATACTGACGGCGGTAGTACTGGCATAGCCGCACGCCTGCAATCTTGGCGATCGCATAGCCTTCATTGGTTGGTTCCAGTGGACCGGTCAGGAGATACGATTCCCGAACCGGTTGCGGGCACTCGCGAGGATAGATACAGGAGCTGCCGAGGAACAGCAGACGATCGACGCCGGCTTCTGCGCAGCTTCGAATCACATTGATCTCGATCAGCGCATTCTCGACGAGGAACTCGACCGGATGCGCCGCATTCGCGGCAATGCCGCCGACGCGCGCGGCTGCGAGGACCACGATCTGCGGCCGATGCTCGGCAACCCACGCCTCGACGTCGGCCTGGCGTGTCAGATCCAGCTCGTCTCTCGACACCAGCAACAGGTTGTCGAACCCCGCCCCGCGCAATGCGCGGACGATCGCCGAGCCGACCATGCCGCGATGGCCCGGCACCCAGATGCGTGTCTGCGAATTGTTCAGTGCGCTCATCGCGACCAGTCCTGTTTCGTGTTGCGCAATGGCACCGGTTCATGACAATCAGGGTTATCATATCGTCTGAAACGCACCAAAAGGAAATACCGATGTCCTCGCAGACACATTACACATCTCTGGCGCGGATGTATCTGGCCGCTCCGATCAACCAGATCTACGTCCCGACGATCGAGATCAGCGAAGGGCGCGCCGAAATTTCGATCGAGGCAGACGAACGGTTTTTTCACTCGGCCGGTGCATTACACGGATCGGTCTATTTCAAATTGCTCGACGACGCGGCGTTCTTTGCTGCAAACTCCCTGGAACTCGAAACATTTGTGCTGACCGCCTCGTTCACGACGTATTTGCTGCGCCCGATCACCGGTGGGCGCATCCGCGCCGTTGGCATGGTCCAGTCCCGCACTCGCAATCAGTTCCTGGCCGAAGCGGTGCTGTATGATGCGGAAGGACACGAAGCGGGCCGCGGGAACGGCCTGTTCGCGAAAGGCCGCATGCCGCTCGTGGATGCGCTGGGCTATGCCGGAACAGACTGAACCCACCGCCGGGCAACTGATGGCCGCCGCGGGGCTCGCGGCCGTTGCGACGCCGCTGTTCTGGACCTGGACGATCGGCTTTGCGCTCGTGGCCGCCAGGCTGCACGGACTGCTCGCGCGCCTGCCCCGCGCGACCGATCTCGCCATGCAGCTCGGGCTGCCCGGCATGGCCGGCCACCCGACGCGGACGATGAGCTGGCCCCTGGGGGCGGCGATTGGCTGCGCGGTGCTTGGCCTGCTGACAACCGCACTGACGGTGCGGGCGCTGACGATTTCTCACAGCCCGAATCTGCCGTTGCCGCGCCTTCGCCTGGTGACCGCCATCGGTTTCGCGGCCGGCCTGCTGCTCGCGTCGGATACGATCAGCGCGCTGCTGGCCCTGATTCCTTGACCCGCGGGCGGATTATCCGTCGAGGCCCGGCTTTGTCTGCCCCCGAATAGAGGCGGGACCAGGCTTCGCGGATCCGGTTCCCGCACCCACGTCGATCTGCCAGGTCTTGCGCACGCCCGCCGTCAGGTCATCGCCCGACAAGGACGGGCCGGAACGCACCGTGACGTTGCCCGAAAACTCGATGCAGTAGGTGCCGACGTCGTCCGGCGCGGTAATTCCCAGCAACGAGACGGTGTGCGCACCCGTACTGACGTTGACCGCCACCGGGAACGGCCGCGACGGTGCCGGCATCGACGAGACGACCGCGCCATCGACATACAATGCGAAGGTATCGTCGTTGGCCGCGCCACAGTCTCCATAGGTGATCGTGACGTTGGCCTCCTCGACCTCGAACGGCAGCGGCTCCGATGTTCGGTCACCGACCGTGACGATCACATCACCCGACACGGCATCCTTCGGCACGGACACGACCAGAAAGGCCGGCGTCGCCGCCAGGACGGGTGCGTTGACGCGACCGTCTTTTCCGGCAAACGTCACGGTGTGGTCGCCGAGCCGTGTACTGAAGCCACAGCCGTAGATGCGGACTCTGGTGCCCGCGGCACCTTTTGCCGGTTCCAGACCCGTCGCCTGAATCGAGTCCGCGGCGACCTGAATCACCGCATCACTTTCGACGGTCTGGTTCTGATGGCGCACGACCAGATGGTACTCACCATCGGACAGATCGCCGGTGGCAAACTCGACCGTCATCGCGCTGCCGTCGGGCCGGATGTAGACGGGGTCACCATCCGCGCGCCCGAGTGAGACTTCTGGCTTGACCGTCTTCTTCCAGAACAGTGACCCCTGCGGAACGGGATTGAAGCCGCGCCCATTGACATAGAGCTTCACTGGCTTGCCGTCCGGGTCGGGCGCCAGACAGGCTGGCTGCACCGACTGAATGTCGAGCGGATAGTCCAGCTCGAAATTGATCTGGCCCGACGTCGACAGCATGTCAGTTGCGCTGAGCACGACGGAGCCAAAGGTATTGACGGCGCCGAGCCCTTCCCAGGCCGCCTTGATCTGCCCAAGATACGGCGTGATATAGACCGCGATCTGTTTGGCGACCTGGGCCGACAGTTTCTTCAGTACCGCCTCTGGTGTGAGCCAGCCCAGTCCGCGTGCGACCACCTTCGCGAACGCCTGACAGGCGTCACCCGGCGGCAACTGCAGGCAGCTCGCGAGAAACTGATCGACGATCACATCGAAGATGCGTTTCTTGACCGTGCGCATCATGCCATTGGGATTGGAGATGATGCTCTGGATCACGCCATTCCACTTGTCTGGACCGATCAGGTCGATCAGGATGCTGGCCGCATCCTGGGAGCGCAACTTCTGGCCGAGCAGTTTCTTGAGCATGAACTCGTTGAACAGTGGCAACACGACCCCGTCGAGGACGAGTCGCCCGACGAGATAACTGCGCACATAGCCATCTGCGCTGTTGCCTCTGGCGCCTGCCGTAATGATTTCGAATGTCGAGTCGCGACCCGCGACCGGAACGTTTGTCGACGACGCGATGAACAACAGGCCCCAGCCCTGCGGTCCGATGATATTACTGTCCCAGGGGTGGCGGATGTGCGGCCGAATCTCGGTCCCGTCCGCGGCAACCACCCGGGCCGACATATACAGTTTCGTGTCGTTCTGCAGATCGATGTCGGCGGGTTCAATCGGTTCGAGTCGAACGCCTTCCTGCTCCTGAGCCGGCTTGAAGTCAGGTACGGCCGGCGCCAGGCCGGTCGTTGACTGCAACGTCGTCGCGACACGCTCGGCCGCCGCGGCCAGCGCCGCGCCGTAGGCGTCGAGCAGACGGCCATCTTCGAAGGCCGCAAATGCGCGCGGATTGCGATCGAGTCGCTCGGCCAGTACCGTCGCAAACTCGCCGACCTCGGGCGTCGCCGCGATTTCGCTGCGAATCAGACTCCACCGTGTGACCGGCTGCGACGCCATGTAGCCGAGTCCGACAAAGATGGCCTGGATCGCGGTCGATTCGGCGGACAGCTCGACGCTCGTATCGTCGGGCAGCACGAGCGCGGCATAGATGGCATAAGGTCCGTTCTTGTCTTCGCCGTTCAGCGTCAGAACGTCGGCCTCGGCGTCGACCCGAAGCGCGCCGGCGTCTCCTGCGCGATCCACTTCGAGGAC
>RFIY01000034.1 GCA_003695505.1 Candidatus Dadabacteria bacterium
CTTATGGATTCGATATGACAGCAAGAAGTCCGTCCGTATTCCAGTATAGTTCTTCGCCCTCGGACGCAGTGTAGAGTTGCTTGACGACTTCTGGCGCAGCACGTGGCGCAATCTCCACGATACTGGCCTCTCCAGACAAGCCGTTGTCGATATATACGCTAAGCTCCGGGTTTCCGTCAGAATCGACGTCGGCACCAAAATCTGGTGTAAAATCTCCCGGGCAGGACTCCTGCCGACAAATTTCTACCGTCATGTTAGCGGCCGTCTTCATGAGAATTCGAAAACTTTTGCCAGCACGTCCGTCACCCGTCCAGTGCGTACAAGAAGACTCGAGGGCGATGAACTTAGTGGCGCCGATCGTGTATTCGATTGAATGGACCGCCGGCTTGTCATTGCACGCACGTTTCGTAACATCATCAAACGTGAAGCCATACCGACTCGGCAGCCTAATTTTGTCAAGTAGTTTAAGTGCGTTTGTTGGGGATAGTACTTCAATGCTAGCCACCTGAGCCCGACCTTGCCAGGTCGAAGTACTAGCGAGGGCAAAACGCGGCAACTCGTCGGGCAACGAGTAGCCATCTGCTCTGTAGACGATTTCGCAAATGGGAACACCGGTGAATCTCTCTGTCGTCTCCCGTGAAATCGTCACTGCCGAAAACGTTACTACGCGTTCCTCCGGCATGAATCCGAAAATCTGATCGCGCGGTGCCAAATCACGACACAGCCGCGGGTGAAGCAGAACTAATAGATTTCCATCGCGGGCGTAGACCTGAGACGATACCGCGATCCTAGCATAGGCTTCGGCCAACTTAGAAGCAGATCGGGCGGATGCCGAAGCTGCCAAGTGCAACACCGCCGCCACTGCAAACACCACAGAGGCGATGCGCATTGTCATGGCTTCAAGCCTAACCATGTTTATACAGTTGCATAATCACACAGTATCCAATCATAGTCCCGGCGACAGTGCGTCGCAAACCTCGCGGCAACTCGCCGCCAGGACAATCTTTTTATGCTGGGTCGCGCGTAGACAGCTCATCTCGCGGGAGCGTTACTGGCCTGTTTTGCAGGTGCCATTGAGAATCTCGCGAATCGCATCCACGAGGCCGTAGTGCAGCAGGTTTGCCGACACCCTCGCCGCGGGATGGGAATATGCAATGACATACTTGCCGGAGCTGTACTCGAGAAATTCGGCGCCACGCGACGTGGCCTTCCATGCTGATGCTGACTCCGGTTTTATGAAGGCGTCAAACGCGCCCCTGACAATGGAACCGCAGCAAATGACGAGATCGGCTTGGTAAAGCGAAAATTGTTCCCGCAAAAACGATGCGTCTTCACTCGCGGCCTCCCAGAACGAAGACACCACAGTCGTGTGTCCGCCGGGCGACTTCTTCAGATTCATTGCCGCAATGCTTGCCAGCGTTTGACGCCTGTCGGATTCCGTCATGTCTGCCACTTCGACCCACGGCGTATCGTGGGGCAGATTGTTGATGCCACGTAGCCAACGGCACACGTTGTTCCAGGTCGCAGCACGCGCTCCATCGCGCAAGAACTTTCTTAGATCCCACCCACCGCCGTCGGGTCCAGGGTCGTTCACTTCTTTCAGCAGGAAAAGCACCGAGGGGCGAGCTACCCGAAAAGCCCGCGCATCAACAACGCCATCTCTGACGAAGCTGTCCCGCCCCTCTGACCAGCGCTCGAACAGGGCCTCTTCTGCCTCAGCTATTCCCACGAGCACCTCCCATCAAGCTAACCCATCACACTGAAACAAATCATAATCGTGGAATGGGGGGGCATGCAAGCCGTACGACGATTCAGCATGACCTCCGTCCTTATTGCCGCGCCTGATACCCTGTCCCGCAAATTCCGACCGCCTGGCGGGTGGGCGCTCCATCTGGTGCCATCGAATCGGCAGGTCCCCACCATCATCGTCCGCGGGATCATCGCCAAGGCACAAAAAACCGCCCCCCGGAATTGTCCGAGGGGCGGTGTTGGCTGTTGGGCCTGGTTGGGCGTGGATCAGAAGTCCATGCCGCCCATGCCGCCTGGCATGCCGCCGCCGGCTGCGGCCGGAGCTTCTTCTTTTTCCTCTTCTGCGATCAGCGCATCGGAGGTCAGAAGCAGGCTGGCCACGCTGGCTGCGTTTTGCAGTGCGGTACGGGTGACCTTGGTCGGGTCGATGACACCAGCCTTGATCAGGTCTTCGTAGGTGTCGGTGGCGGCGTTGTAACCGTCGCCGTCCTTGCCTTCGCGGACCTTCTGCAGCACGATCGAGCCTTCGACACCAGCGTTGGTCGAGATCATGCGCAGCGGTGCTTCCATCGCGCGCAGCACGATGTTGGCGCCGGCGGCCTGGCTGGCGTTGCTCTTTTCGAGCTCGGCGATCGTCTTTTCGACGGCGCTTTGCGCACGAATCAGCGCAACACCACCACCCGGCACGATGCCTTCTTCGACGGCGGCACGGGTTGCGTGCAGCGCGTCTTCGACGCGGGCCTTCTTTTCTTTCATCTCGACTTCGGTCGCCGCGCCGACATAGATCACGGCAACACCGCCGACCAGCTTCGCGAGACGCTCTTGCAGCTTTTCGCGGTCGTAGTCGCTGGTCGTTTCTTCGATCTGCTTGCGGATCTGCTGGATGCGGGCTTCGATGTCCTTGCCGTCGCCAGCGCCGTCAACGATCGTCGTGTTTTCTTTTTCGATCACGACTTTCTTGGCACGGCCGAGCTGGTCGATCTTGGCCTGCTCCAGCTTGTGGCCGAGCTCTTCGCTGATGACTTCGCCACCGGTCAGGATCGCGATGTCACGCAGCATTTCCTTGCGACGCTCGCCAAAGCCGGGCGCCTTGACAGCGGCGACCTGCAGCGTGCCGCGCAGCTTGTTGACGACCAGGGTCGCCAGCGCTTCGCCTTCGATGTCTTCGGCGATGATCACGAGCGGCTTGCCTGCACGGGCAACCTGCTCGAGTACCGGCAGCAGATCCTTCATGTTGCTGATCTTCTTGTCGTGCAACAGGATGTACGGATCTTCGATTTCGGCAACCATCTTGTCGGGGTTGGTCACGAAGTACGGGCTCAGGTAGCCACGGTCGAACTGCATCCCCTCGACGACTTCGAGTTCGGTCGACAGGCCCTTGGCCTCTTCGACGGTGATGACGCCTTCTTTGCCGACCTTGTCCATCGCTTCGGCGATGTAGTCACCGATTTCTTTGTCGTTGTTCGCGGAGATCGCGCCGACCTGGGCGATTTCGGTGCGGCCCTTGACCGGCTTGCTCAGCGACTTGAGGTGCTCGAC
>RFIY01000278.1 GCA_003695505.1 Candidatus Dadabacteria bacterium
CCAAAGACCTCGCGGAAATCCCCATAGAGCGCTGCTTCCCTCGTCGCGCGCAACATCGCGGCCACATTGCTGATGCTGACAGCGATGCGTGACGTAGTCAGCACATAGCCGACGACATTGGCGAGCCCTTTGCCGATCGGGCCAATCGGCCAGGCAACCGCACCGTCATATTCGATCTCGGCCGTCGGCAGCTCGATCGTGCCCAGTTTACGCTTGATGCGGTTGATCCGGTAGCCGTTACGGCGCTCGGCCGCGCGATCCTCCGCCGTGAGCCAGCTCGGTACGATGAACGTCGTGACCGTCTCCTGCCCGGTGACCTTGGCGGTGACCAGTGCGTAGTCGGTATGACAGGCGCTGCAAAAGAACTTTGTCCCGTACAGACGAAAGGCGTCGCCGTCTGGCTCGGCCTCGACACGGTTGGCCGGCACGTCGGAGCCACCCTGGATTTCGGTCAGAAACTGGGATGCCGTTCCGAAATTGCCGTCGACGCCCTCCTTGCAGTGCCGCCAGACCTGCTTGACCGGATCCGTGGCGGTTTCGACGAACGCGTCACACAGTGCGACGAGCCCCTCGGTGCAGGCCAGCGCGCAGGTGACCGAATGCTCCCCGTTCTGGTGAATGATCAGCAGCTTGGCCAGGCGTTCCCATCGGTTCGTTTTTTCAGAAAACAGACCCAGCCCGAAGATCTCGCGTTCGAGCATATGAGATTCCTCGGGCCGCACAATGCGATCGATGCGGTGCCCGTGGCCATCATAATGCATCATCCACGGGCGGTTCTCGGGCAGGCTGTTGATGCGGGCCAGATCACGCCAGCGCGTCGAGGCCTGGCGTGACACGTCTTCGACTCGCGGCTCAACGGCGGCCGCATCGGCACCGGCGTAATGGCGCAACAGGGCCGGCAGCGCGTCACTGTCACGGTAATAGTCGAATTTTTCGCGACGTTCGAGAAAGGGATCGAAGGAGTACGGATTGTTGCGATCGGGACCCGACATCGATTTGCTCCTGCGCTGAACGTGCATGACCTGATTTCGCACGATACCATGGGGAACGAATCAGGGCGACCCGGCGTCGGATATGTCAGAACCCTGTACAGTCCCCGACGAATTCATGAACCTGCTCCCGCCTCGACAGGACACGTTACGGCATCTGATGGTTTCTACACGAACATCGTTCCGCCACGCGCTGGGCGCGGCGTTGCTGCTGCTGTTGCTGAGTCTGCCGGGTCTGGCGGGGGCGAGTACAGTTCCGCCGTCCTGCGCGCGCGGCGCAATCGGCCCCGACCAGCAGCCCCACAGCCAGGTTTGCCTGATCTCGGATCACGACCGCATTGCACCTGGCCAGCCATTTCGCATCGGCATCCGGATCACACTCGATCCCGGCTGGCACACCTACTGGCGCAATCCGGGTGAAGCTGCGCTGCCCAGCCACATTGAATGGAGTGCACCATCGTTCGTCCGCATCAGCGACATTCACTGGCCGCTGCCACATTCGTTCGACGAACTGGATGGAGAGCTCCGTACGATCGGCTATGCCGATGAAGTTCTGCTGTTTTCGGAAGCGCAACTGACCGGCCCGGTCGATGGCGACGACGTCGCACTGACCGCAAACGTACGGCTGCTTGTCTGCGAGATCCAGTGCGTTCCCTTCGTTGCCGATGTCGGCCTTACGCTGCCGGTCGCGACAGAACCATCGCCCGGTGAATACGCCAGCCTGTTCGACCGCTATGCAGCCCAGGTGCCAGCCGTGGACGTCAGCGATCGCGTGGATATAAGCGTCGATGCCGTCCCGCCGTCCGGGCGCAAACCGTTTGCCGCGCGGCTCTTGCTTCGGGATTGCCCTGACCATGCCTGTCCGGGGCTGGACCCGAGCACACATCCGCATGATGTGTTGTTTCACGATGCAATCGACGGTCTGGATATCCGACCGACCGCCGTACAGCGCACCAGTGATGGCTGGCTCATCGCACTCCGCGGCGAGAGTCGCCGGAACTTCAGTCCCGATCAATTGACAGAGGTCGCGGGAGACCTGCGGCTGACCGATGGTTCGGGCGCGCGTTTTCGGGTGCCGGTCCAGTTCCCGGCCGAAGCAACCCTGGCGTCGCTGGATCTGGACGTCTCCGCCGAGACGGAGCAGTCCGCCTCAACCGTTGCGGCGTCGGCCCCGGCTTCGCCGCACCCTTCAACGCCCCTCTGGGCGGTACTGCTGGCGGCCCTGCTCGGTGGAATCCTGCTCAACATCATGCCGTGCGTGTTCCCGGTACTGGCGATCAAGGTCACTGCGTTTACCGAACTCGCCGGCCAGCGCCGCCGCGATCTGCTCATACACGGAGCGACCTATACGGCAGGGATCATTTCGACACTGCTGTTGCTCGCCGGCGCGATCATCGCGCTGCGCAATGCCGGGCATGCGGTCGGCTGGGGATTCCAGTTTCAGGAACCGCATTTCGTGATCGCACTGACGGTCGTGATCGTCGCCTTCGCACTCAATCTGTTCGGACTGTATCAGATCGGTATCGTCGGCGGCAACGCACGCACCGAGCACCTTCGCGGACTACGACGCAGCTTTGGCGAAGGCGTGCTCGCGGTCGTCCTGGCGACGCCGTGTTCCGCTCCGTTTCTGGGCACCGCGGCAGGATTTGCCTTTACGTCGACACCTGCGATGATCATCGCGATCTTTTCGCTGATTGGCCTTGGTCTCGCGCTACCGTTTGTGTTGCTGACACTGATACCCGGCGCAACGAAATTCCTGCCCAGGCCTGGCCACTGGCTCGACCGTTTCAAGCAATTTCTCGGCTTTCTGCTGTTGCTGACCGCGATCTGGCTGCTGGACGTGCTTGGCCTGCTTGCGGGCGCGCACGCGGTCAGCCTGACGCTGGTGCTGCTGCTGACGATCACCGCGCTGGCCTGGATCTGGGGCGCCGTGCAATACCGTGAGGGACGACGCAAGTGGCTACCCGTGACCTTCGCCCTGCTCCCCGTGATCGCTGCAGCGATACCGCTGATTCACCTGGACACCACGCAGGCAGAGGCCAGAACGGCGCCCGCAGTGGGGCGCTGGAGTCCCGAAGCCGTCCAGCAGGCGCTCGCAAGCGGACGGCCGGTATTCGTCGATGTGACCGCAGCCTGGTGCATCACCTGCAAGGTAAATGAACGGGCGGTTTTGAATACTGCGCCGGTTCACCAACTTTTCGCCGCCCATCGGGTCCAGGTACTCGTCGCCGACTGGACGCATTATGACGCCAGCATCACCGCATTGCTCGAAGCCAATGGCCGGATCGGCGTGCCGATGTACCTGCTCTATCTGCCTGGCCGTGACCGACCCGTGATTCTGCCTGAGCTCTTGACACAGAACGCCATCCGTACGGCGCTTTCCAACTGATCGCGCGACACCGCTGGCACTCAACCGGTCGGTTTGCTGGCAACCGGTCGACAACGGCGGTATGATGAGGCACCCGGGAGGTGCCAACATGTTACGGTGGCTAAAGTGGCTGGCGCTCGCATTTGCGCTGTTTATTGCGCTGGTCGCATTGATCTTCTGGTACATCTACGATGTCAGCGACCGCGCCATCGAGCAACGGCCCGCGCCCGCACAGCGCACGATCGAGTTTCCGGATGAGGCGACGCACGAATCGCGCCTGGAGCGCGGCGCACACCTGTACCAGACGCGCGGCTGCGTCGACTGCCACGGCGTACACGGCGAGGGGACGGTCGTGATCGGCGAGTGGCCGATGGGGAAACTCGTCGCGACGAATCTGACGAGCGCCCGTTCCGCCTATACCAGTGATACCGACTGGTCCAGGGCCGTCCGGCAGGGGATCGCACCCGACGGACGCAAGCTGCTGTTCATGCCGTCTCACGAATACACGCGCACGACGGATGCGGATCTTTCGGCGATCGTCGCCTATATCGTGTCGCTGCCCGTGACCGACAGCGACCTGCCGCCGATGTCCATCGGCCCGCTGGCACGCGTACTCTGGTGGCTCGGTGCATTCAATCTGATTCCCGCCGACACGATCGACCACTCCTATGTGGCGGCAAGCTCCATCGCGGCCGGTCCGAGCACGACCTATGGCAATTACCTGCTGGACGGTTGCACGGGATGCCACGGCACCGGCCTTTCCGGCGGGCCCATTCCGGGCGCGCCGCCGGACTGGCCCACGGCGACGAATCTGACGATGCACGAGACGGGTCTTGCCGACTGGACCTTCAACGACTTCGTGCGAGCGATGCGCGAAGGCCGGCGCCCCGACGGATCACCGATCAGCAAAGTCATGCCCTGGCCCAGTCTGGGCAAGATGCACGACTGGGAACTGCGGGCGATCTGGTCGGCACTGGCTGCAGCACCACCTCGGCCATCCGGACAACGTTGACAACCGCACAACCCACGAATACCGCGGGACAAAGCCGACCACGCCACGCGACCGCCGACTCCGGAATTGACTGAGGCGTCAATGCTGTACCATGTTCCCCAGAGCTTCGTCGGACAAGGGAGGGATTGCCGTGACCAGCTCAATCCGGCCGGTCCAGGCGTCCGGTGACCGCCAGGTACAATTGCAGCGCACGCAAATTGGGCCACTGGAGCGCCTGGAGCTTCGCGTCCGCCATGGCAACCATCCGACAGTCGCGATTGCCAACATATACCGACTCGGCCGCACGCTTTTTGACGCGGGCTTTTTCTATGCGGAGCAGGCCCTGCTGCAAGCACTCGAAAGCGACTGGCCCGAGCGCGTCCTGCTGACCCATCACCACGAAGATCACGTCGCCTCACTTGCGGCACTACGCGACCGCAACCCCGACCTGGAAATCTGGGCACCGGCGGAACTGGCACCGCTCGTGGAACGCGGCTGGCCCGATCCCGGCCCGGTGCGTGGCCATTTCTGGGGGCCTGCGGCACCCGTCTCCGCGGTATCCGGATACGCACCGGATGCGGTCTTCCGAGAGGGCGACGTCACGATCACGGCGATACCGACCCCGGGCCACTGCCCGTATCACTGCGGCTTCATCATTGATCACCAGCAGGGTCGTTTCGTATTGACCGGCGATCTGTACTACAGGCGCAAGCCACTGAGCATCTGGTATGAGGCGTCGGCACCGGACGCCATCGCCTCGCTGCGCCGCGTCGCCGCCCTCGGCGAGGACGTCACCATTCTGCCGTATCATCTCGACCCGATAAACGGCCCCGATGCCTTTCTGCAACAGGCAGACTGGATCGAGCGGGAAGCCGAAAAAGTGCTGAAGGCGGCAGAACAGCTCGGAAGCCGCGATCCGGCCCGCATCGCGGAACACCTCTATGGCCCGCCCGATGTTTTTGAGCGAGCCACCGGAGGCGAAATCAACAAGGCAGCGTTTGTGCGTTCCGTTCTGGATCCCGTGCGCGATCTTCCGGCGACCCCGATCCCGGTCTGACCTGTTGCGACCGCTGCGGTCCGCCGCAGCATCGATCAGATCACGCGTCGCAGCCGGATCAACTTCTGCAGGATTCCCGCGCTTCGAGGCGTCAGACGCGTTCGGTTGTAGGCGTCGCCCAGTTTGCGGATCGCTTCGCTCTGGGTCGGGTACGGATGAATCGTGCTGGCGATCCCGCCCAGTCCGATCCCGTGCGTCATTGCCAGCACGAGCTCGCCGATCATTTCCCCGGCGTGACGTGCGACGATCGTCGCACCAAAAATCCGTTCGCCGCCCTTCTCGGTCAATGCTTCGGCAAAGCCTTCCGGCTCGCCATCGAGCAGCGCGCGATCCAGGTCGTCGAAATCGACCCGATACACATCGTACGGCGTGCCGTCCTGATCGAGTTGGGCCCGCGTCTTGCCGACGTGCGCGACCTCGGGATCGGTGTAGGTCACCCACGGCACAACCAGATCGGTCCAGCGCTTGCGCCCAAAAAAGAGTGCATTCTGGATGACGATCCGGGCCGTTGCATCCGCCGTGTGGGTAAACTGCCACGGAATCGCCACGTCGCCGCAGGCAAAAATGCGCTTATTGGTCGTCCGCAGGCGGGCGTCGACCGTGACCCCGCGGGGGCGTGTCTCGACGCCGGCCGCCTCACAGCCAAGGCCGTCGATATTGGCCTTGCGTCCGGCCGCGACAAGGATCTCGTCTGCCTCGACCTGCTCCGTTCGATCGCCACGCTTCATCGTCACGACGACAACGCCATCCTCCCGCCGCTCTACGCGTTCAAGTGCGATACCCAGACAGAGGCGAACGCCATCGCGCTCAAGCGCTGCCCGCACCCGCGCCGATGCGTCGGGTTCGTCACGCGGCAGCACCCGGTCCGCCATATCACCGATCGTCACGGTTGTACCGAAACGGGCGAACGATTGTGCCAGCTCACAGCCGATGGGGCCCCCACCGACAACGAACAGGCGTGCCGGACGCTCCGTCAGGTTGAAGACCGTTTCGTTGGTCAACGGGCGCGCCTCGACGAGCCCGGGCACCGGCGGCACGGCCGCCCGCGCTCCGGACGCAATGACGGCGCGCCGGAACTGAAGGGTTCTGTCTCCGGCCGGACCGCGCACGACGACCGATTCTCTGTCGGCGAACGTCGCATCGCCGATGAACACGTCGACGCCGAGTTCGTCGCGAAAGCGTGCCGCGGAATCGACCGGTGCAATCTCGGCGCGAATGCGACGCATTCGCGCAAGCGCCGCCGCAAAATCCGGCTCACACGATGCCGAAACACCAAACTCCGCCGCGTCGCGGACGTCGGCGATCGCCCGCGCGGCGCGAATCAGCCCTTTGGAGGGAACACAGCCGACATTGAGGCAGTCGCCTCCGAGCAGGTTGCGCTCGATCAGCGCCACGCGCGCGCCCAGGCCTGCGGCTCCGGCGGCCGTCACCAGCCCGGCCGCGCCGGCGCCAATGACAACGAGGTCGTAACGCCCCTTGCCGTCCGGATTCGTCCAGTCGGCGGGGTGGACGAGGTCGAGCCGGCGCCGGTCCGCATCGTCCACGGCTGGAGGAAATGGATACGTTTCGGTCACGATGCAGCTCCTTCGAGTTCAGCAAGACGGCGTCGCAAACGCGGTGCGAGTGCGGCCAGCAGGATCAGCACGCCAACTACCGCGGCAACCGCACGCCAGGGGATTTCGCCGGCCGAAATTGCATCGGTGATCACCTGCGTACCGACGACATACAGTATGGTTCCGGGCAGCATCGCAATCCAGCTAACCGCGATGTAGGTCAGAAACGGCGTGTTGGTCAGCCCAAAGCCGAAATTGAGCAAATTGAATGGGAAGATCGGCAGCAACCGCGTGATCAGCACGACCAGCGCCGCACGCCGGGCGGTCAGACGTTCGAGCCGCTGGAACGCGGCCTTGTCGCCAAGCCAGTCGACAATGGCATCCCGCGCGACATAGCGGGCAATCAGAAAGGCCAGAGACGCCCCGATCGTCGATGCAACGCTGACCCAGACGGTACCCCAGAATCCGCCGAACAACGCGCCGGCCGCAACGGTCAGTGGCGTCCCGGGCATGGCAAGCACCGTCGCCAGCACATAGATCGACACAAACGCAGCCGGTCCCCAGGGGCCGAGATCGCGAATCCAGGTGCGCGTCTGCCCGAGCCACTCGGCGAGCGGCAGTACCCGCCCCGCCACAAACAGGCCAAGCACGACGACGGCAAAAAGGAGCAGGCGACGGCCACCCTGCGATGACTTCGGTTCAGCGGCGCCGGTTGAATCTGTCATGGGCGTTGTTCATTCAGAGACCAGTCATAATCGAGCCACGACACCTCGTAATCAGCCGTCAGCAGCCACTGACGATCCTGCGGCGACACGACATCAACGAGCAGGGCCAGCACGCCGCGAATCGAATCGGGCAGATCGGCCGCCACCCGATGTCGGGGCAGCGCCAGCGGCGCAAAGTCCTCGCCGAACCAGTCAAAGATGCGCGACAACCACAGTGTCCGCGTCTGCCGGTCAATGCGGACGCCGTGAACCGGATCGGCGGCGTACACGCGAAGCTGATCGATGAGCTGGTCATGCAGGCGAGCGCCGACATAGGGTTCGTCCCGCAACGGTGGGCAGCTCATTGAGGCGCAGTTGAGTCCGACGTGCGCCAGCGGATCCGCAAACTGCTTGCGCACGATCTGGTGCTCGATTTCGTCGAGCGTCCGCTGTGCGCCGCCGGCGTCGAACCGCAGGTCGGTCCACACGCCATCGATCTGGCGGATGCTGTTGCGAGGAAAGCGCCAGGCCTTCCAGCCGCTGGCACGAATCGGATAGTGTTCAGCGACGGCAATGACGGTCAACGCGTTGTAGGCGTTGATCCAGTAGGCTTCGCGATCCGCCGCCGAGACCATGCTCAGCGCGGAAGCGTCACAAGCGGCGATTTCGTTGCGCAACGCCGACAGGCGCTTTCGTCCTTCGTCGGTCGTCAGTGCGCCGTAGTCGACACGCCCGTGCGCGACGACATCCGACAGCAGCAATGCCCAGACCGGCAGCGACGTACACGGCCCGCCATTGGCTTGCGCCGAAGGCGCCGTGCCCGCGATGGCCAGGGCCAGGACAGGCAGCAAAAATCTTTTCACGCAAGCGCCCCACCGCAGGAAGAGCCCGCTCCGGCCGTACAACCAAAGCAGTAGTCCCGGGTTGCGATGCGGCGCTGGAAATCGCGCTCGGGATCGAAATCCCGGATGTTGCGTACGTCGTGTTCGACCGGCAGGCGGTGCGCCAGATGAAAATCGCAGTCGTACAGCGTGCCGTCCCAGGCAACTTCGATCTGGTGACGACACATCAGGCCGTCGATCGTCGCCGGATTGAAGGCCTGCTCGAGGACATCGAAGTAGTCATCCAGTGCGCCCTCACGCTGCAGATCGGCCCGCCAGCGGCCAATCGGCATGTTCGTGATCGTGTAGAGCCCGGTGAACGCGATGCCGAACTGCTCACCGAGCCGCTCCCGATAGTCCTGCTCCAATGCCTGTTGCGCGGGCGGCAGGTGCGGCCCGGTCGGGTTGTAGACAAGATGCAGTGGCAATCTTTCCTCTCGCCCATAACCGAGATCATTCAGTCGGCGCAGCGCCTCGATGCTCTGATGGAATACCCCGTCGCCGCGTTGTCGATCGACGTTTTCCTGCAGATAGCAGGGCAACGACGCGACCAGATGTACGCCCTGGCTCGCGAAAAATTCAGGGAGGTCGGCGTAGCCGTTGACAAAAAAGATCGTCAGGTTCGTTCGTACCTGCACGGTATGCCCGCGGTCGGTCAGCTCCGTGACGAACCAGCGGAACTCGGGATGCATCTCCGGCGCGCCGCCGGTGATGTCCACCATGTCGGGGTGGACCTGGTCCGCGACGCGCAGTACATGCACCATCGTCTCACGATCCATCGCTTCCGTGCGGCGTGGGGACGAGACGACGTGGCAGTGCGCGCACTCGAGATTGCAGCGCAGGCCGATATTGACCTGCAGGACGGCAAGCCGATCCGCCGTCGTCAGCGGCGCTCCGGTCGCATCGCGCACGGCGCGGTCGAACCGGCAGGGTGTTTCGTTCGGCTGCAACATCAGCAGCACCCTTCGGGGCCACAGACCGGTCCCGCGGCGGCGACATCGGCATGATAATCCGCGCCCTTCGTGTCCCGCGGGTCGCGAATCGCCGCGTGGCGACAGTCGAACGGGCGGGCATCCTCGACGGGAATGTCGTTCCGGGGTTCAATACCGACGAACTGGTCGGCATAGGGCCCGGCGGGATCGGTCAGGATTCGGAACGTCTTGTCACAAACCGCCATGCGCTGACCACGATAGTAGACGTGTCCGTCGTCGTCATGCACCTGTTTGAACGGCCCGCGGTAGACGACCGCCTGGTTGCGCTCCAGACACGGCCCTTCCTTGCCCTTGTACGCCCGAACGGTCATCGAACGAAACTCGATGCCATCAACCGTCTGCCAGGGTTCTTCCTGACGCGACAGGATCTCGATGCCGTAAAAGCCTGCATCCGCGAACATCTGCAGGAACTCGTCTTCGACGAATGCGCCGGAGATGCAACCACTCCACAGATCGGGATCTTCGATGATCCGCTGCGTCGGCGGTTCGTCACAGACGATATCGGAAATCACGACCCGGCCTCCGCGGCGCAGCACCCGGAACATTTCCCGGAACAATTGCTTCTTTTCGGCCGGCCTGACCAGATTCAGCACGCAATTGCTGACAATGACATCGATACTGTCGTCCGCGATCATCGGCGCTTCGGCGCGCTGCCGGTCGCAAAAGCTCTCGAACGCGAGCAGGCTTTCTGTATCCGAAACCGGGTGTTCCTCGAGATACTGCTCAACGCGACGCAGGTCCAGCGCCAGATCCTGGATCCGCCCCTTGACGAACGACACGTTGTCGTACCCCATCGCCGACACGATGGCCGGCTTGTGCCCTTCCGCCAGGTCGAGCATCGCGTCATTGAAATCGACGCCGATAACGCGCCCCTCGGGGCCGACCTTCTGCGCCAGGATGTAGCAAACCTTGCCGGCACCGGAGCCCAGGTCGAGCACCACCTCTCCCGGGCCGACGTGTTTGGACGGGTCGCCGCAGCCGTAGTCCTTGTCGATGATCTCCTGGGGAATGATCTCGAGATAGCGCGCATCGTAGTCTTCGACCGCGCAACAGAGCGCGGCTTCGACCGCCTGGGCGCCTGCGGCATAGCGCTCGAGCACTGCCTGGTTGTGATTCAGTGATTCTATGGAACGGTCGGGCTGGCTCATCAGGCTCCTCCTTGTCGGGTGATTTCCGATGACCCACATCTGCCATCGGGTGTTATCATTACAACTGGTTGCTGAGTCGCCGTCAATACGCGTCTTCTTACAGTTGACGGCCGGTTTTTGTCCGGAATGGATTCACTTTCATGCAGTACTGGGTAGCTGTTGCCGGTGGGGGCGCCGTGGGCGCCCTGCTTCGCGGCTGGGTCAGCCAGTGGGCCCTGTGGCACCGCATCGCGCCCTTCCCTGGCGCCACGGCCCTGGTCAACATCATCGGTTGTCTGCTGATCGGCCTGCTCTGGAACCTGCTGCCGCCGACCGCCGGCACGTTGCGCGGCCTGATTTTGACCGGGCTGCTCGGCGCGCTGACGACCTTTTCGACCTACGCGCTGGAAACCGTACGCCTGCTGCAGACGGATCAGACGCTGACGGCACTGTTCTATCTCGGCGTCAACAACGTGATCGGCCTTGCGGCGGTCTGGCTGGGTCTGCGACTGGGGGGGTAGCCCGCTCTTCGGGGACGAACAGACGATTATTGCAAGGTTGCTCGTCCGATCCCCACGGCTGCTCGACATAGTCGGCCTGACTTAACTGCGCAAGGACGGCCGCTTCCATATCAGCGCGGATCTCGACAAGCAATACAGGCCGCCATTTACGCAGGTTTGTGGCCGCTCCGGCA
>RFIY01000279.1 GCA_003695505.1 Candidatus Dadabacteria bacterium
AGCATCGATGCGGTCACAATTGATTGGTTGGCAGCGAAGGGCCATTTCGATCAGGGCAAAGGAGACAACCGTAATAACGACGCGACGAATACGCCAGTCGACGATGGCCGCTGGGATGCTGATTACGAAAGTTATCGCGTCTATTTTGAGTCCGGCAAAGGCTCTGGTCGCGGGCAGGGAAAGCACGGTACATGGGCATTGCCATGTGGTCATTTTCCGCAGAGTGTTTATCGGTGTACATCAAATGCTGGGCCGGTTGAGCAGCGCACCCGGGATCGCGCGCGCCCCCCGGTTGTAAACGTTGGCGAAGTGTATGATCGTGGTGGTAGTCCATGGATGATTCCACCAATACTGAATGTACTTAGTGGATTTGCGACCGATTTCGAGAAGCGTCACGATGAATATTTCCCCGATTCCAAACCACTCATCCATGATCTCGGCCATACGGGCTGGCATGTTGCGCTGCGTGGCATCCGGCCGCAAAAACACCGGGATACGGGTACATATCGCTGGAACGCGGCGGACGGCTTCCCTGGTGAGTACATTTGGGACCGCTCTGATTACCAGCAAAACAAGGGTGGTCAGCAGCACTGGTTCTGCGGTGGTGCCGAACGGCATGATTGCAGCTCATACACCATAGCCAGCAAAGGTCCGCCGGACGCACCAGGGGTTGCGTTAGCCAATCATCGAGTGTTTACGCCCGTTGCTATTTGCGGTACAACGCGGCAGTACACGACGGACGCAGTTTTCCCGACCGATCTGTCGCAATTGTATTGCTTTGAACAGTTACGCTGTGTCAGCTCCGACGATTGGCAAAGAGTTGGGGGCTCGTGCCCGTGAGTACGCTCAGGACGATCCTTGGTCTTGCTCTGCTCGTCCTGGTGGCCGGGCTTGCGGTCGGAGAGCGGCAGCAACAGGTTGGTACGATCCTCGCCGACAATTGGCGCTGCAGGCATCCGGAATGTTGGGATTCAACAGAAATTCTTTTTGCCGAGGGTCCTGTCGCCATCTACGTCGATGGCGATCCAGTCACGGATGTCGCCGGCTATTTTGGTGACGCATATCCGGTGACCTTGGAGGTCTACGCATCTGATTCCGGTGGCCACCTGCTCGGTTTCCACGCAGCAGCACCTACCAGTCGTCCCGTCAGTGGATTTTACTTTGACCTTGAGCTCCGCGAGGACTGATGCGATCGCTTGTTCCGATGATCGTCTGTATGTTGATGGTCACAAGCTGTGGCCGCCGACCGATTGTTTGCAGCAAAAAGATCGATTACCGTACGAAGGACGGCATCTGGGCGTTCACCATCCCCGAGGAGCTCCGATTCTCTGGTGCCAGACCGGCAATCGGGCTGCCGCCGGATGATCCGAGCCGGATCCCGTTCATGTCGGCAGATGAGGTGACGGTTACGATCGATCGCGGGACCCTGCTCCGTGAAATCAGTGGAAGCGAAGCGCTGCAGGATTATCGCGTTGATCGCGTCGAACTGTATGATGGCCAGGTGACGTTTACATACATGCGGGACGGCAAGGAGATTCGGGAAGTTTATCAACTTACTCGCGCCGAGATTCGGCGGGGGTCTCCGGACAATTGCGAGTAGGGCACAGGCGAAGGAGCCACTGGGGGGCAGGTCTTGAATCTTGCATCAAGGGGTCGAAGGGAGGGGCTGTCCGCTGGGCTACGAACGTCGCCGACCTGCCGGTGCTTCCACTTACTCCGGCACGTCCCGGCGACTGGACCCCGGCTCGGGAGACGGGAGGATGATGATCGCGCCGCTACGCGGCAAATGTCGTTTTCTTGTAGGGTTCCGTCCGGCCCTTGGCCGGCCGGGGTGGATCCCGAACCAGGTCCGCGGCGACGAAACATGCAAAATTCAAGACGTGACCCCTTGTGTTTTTCTGTGCCGATATGGTCCGTCGGTGAAAATCGTTACAAGATCCGCGTGGGCGATCAGATCTGGTCAGGACCTCCTTATATCGTTACCGAAGAAGATCTCAGGCGTGTCGGCGCCGGTTTCCAGGACGATCGCGTCACATTGCGTGTGCCGTCCGTGCCCGTTACCGTCGATGGATGTGTGGATCCGGACCAGCTACCCTGGGCCTTTTGCGTGGATGCCGATGGGGACTATCTTCTCGATGCGTGGGAAAATATCGCCATGTACATGGCCCGGCCGCAACTGGAATTCGACGAAAATGAGGACGGCTTGGAATCATTCAATGTCGATATCGGTGGTGACCGGCGATGGAACAGCTTCATCGGATCCTCGTATGCACGAGTACATACCGTGCTGCCGCAGGACACCAGCGAGTTGCGTATCAGCTATCGTATTGCCTGGTCACGTGACTACGGGCCAGGTGGACACCCCGGTGATGTGAGCTTTTTGGGGTACAAATTTACGTCGATTACCGGAGAGGCAGAAGCGACGCGGCTGGTATCGCTGCATACCCGAGGACATGTCCGCGGGTTCCAAGCTCCTCGTCCGTTTGGCGCGAATGCGAATCTACAGACGAAGCCAGAAGCTGCGGTGTTCGTGGATCAATTCAATACATACAAGCTGTTCATCGAAGGCCCCCGTTTCAAGGACGGCGGCAAACATGGCAGTTGGGCATTTCCCTGCGCGTCAGCGGATATGATCGAGAACGTGTACGATTGCACGGCGAACGACGTGTCGCAGCAGAAGCTGGAAACGATGTTTCGTTTGCGGTTGCCGGTGTTGAATATGGGAGAGCCGTTGCCTGATGATCCCGAATTGCCGAACCGAAAAAGTATGGTTACTGATATTACAGATAGACTCGGGGAGTACGCCGAAATACTCGGTAACCACAGGCAATATAGGGATCTCTATCCCGGCGCGCGCCCACTGTTTCACGACCTTTCGCGGTCGGTACGCCATCCCGCACTGGCCGGTGTACGTCCGCAGCAAGACTTGGCAGCCGAGCGTGTCTACTGGGTCGCAGGACCAGGATTCTTTGGCGAGTACCTGTGGAATCAGTCGCGCTGGCAGACGTTTGACGGTAAAGGCAGATTTTGTGGCGGCCAGGGTGAATGTAAGGCCGATCCTCTTGTCGGCGAAGGTTCTCCGTCGATACTTGCTGTGGGGCCAAGCGGACTCAGCAGTTATGAGTCCGATTATGTCTGCGAGATAGGCAGCTACGGTGTCGAGATTCGCGACGCAAAGGACAACCTGATCAGGATCGACTGCCGGGTCGGGAGGTATTGCCGAAAACCGTCGGACCATCCCGAGGCGCTTTGCCCGTGAAGCTGCGGCAGGCGATGGTTGTAGGGCTGCTTGTACTTGCGG
>RFIY01000280.1 GCA_003695505.1 Candidatus Dadabacteria bacterium
ACGATGTCAGCAAAGCCATCGCCGTCGACGTCGCCGGCGGCTGCTACAGACAGACCGAATCTCTCCCCTTCCGTCACGCCAGTCGCCATCCAGTCGGGAGTCGCGTTTGGCCCTTGGCGCCCCCCCCGATAGAGGAACACAGCTCCGGCATCCACGAGGGCTGTATCGAAACCGTCTGCTCCGATAATGATGTCGTCGTAGCCATCGCCGTCCACATCGCCGGCGCCAGCAACGGCCTGGCCAAAGTAAGCGTTATCCTGATTGCCTTCGGCCATCCAGCTCGCCGACGTCGCGGGACCAGATGCGCTCCCGTAGTAGAGATACGCCGACCCTTCATCCCATTCGCCATTGTCGTTTCGACTCGCACCAACGATGATATCGGCAAAACCGTCGCCGTTGACGTCGCCAGCGCCGGCCACGGAACCACCGAAATAGGCGAGATTCTGACTTCCGGTCATCGTCCAGATGGGCACCGAGCTCAGGCCGCCAGGGCCGCCAGGAAAGACGTACGCAGCGCCGGCACTGTTTGCATATCCTGGCGCGCCAATGATCACATCCGCGTACCCATCCGCATTCACGTCGCCTGCCGAAGCGACAGATGTGCCAAAATATGCGTTCGCTACATTAACCTCCAGGAGCGCCGCAGGCGTCGTCGTCACACCTGACACCGAGCCAGCATAAACAAAGACGACCCCTTCGTTCGTCTCCCCATTGTCATAGTGCTTCGCCCCAACGAGCACGTCGGCGTAGCCGTCGCCATTGATATCTCCGGCGCCGGCCACCGCGTTCCCCATAGATGCGTTCACCTGATTGCCCTCAATGGACCAACTTGCAACGGTGGAAAGCCCATCTGCACCGCCATAATACAGAAACGCAGCGCCTTCGTCGGTCTCGCCGTTGTCATACTGCCAGGCGCCAGCAATAATGTCGTCGAAGCCGTCTCCGTTGACGTCGCCAGCGCCTGCGCAGGCATTCGCTTTACCGAGCTGTGCGCCGACCTGATTGGTTTCCACCATCCAGTCGGGTGTTGTCGCGGGTCCGGCCGCACCTCCCAGAAACAGATACAGCCGCCCTTCATCGGTTTCCGGGTTGTCATAACCATCGGCGGCAATCAGGATATCGGCGTAGCCGTCGCCGTTGACATCGCCCGCGCCGCCGAGACAGGCCCCAAGCGCGATATTGGGCAGATCGCCGTCCAACTGCCAGTCAGGCGTGGACGCCAGTCCCGTCGTACTTCCGAAAAACAGTTCGACGTGTCCAGACCAGCTTTTCCCGCCGGCATCGTATCCGACCGCGCTGATCATCACGTCACCGTAGCCGTCGCCGTTGACGTCGCCAGCGCCAACGACGTCGTGTCCGTAGTAATCCTCAAGGGCAACGCCATATCGCGTCCACACTGGCGTCGCAGAAAGCCCGCCGGGGCCACCAAGATACAGGAATGCGGCGCCCTGGCTCCATGTCGTGTAGTAATAGAACACCGCGCCGACAAGAACGTCAGCGTAACCGTCGCCATTGACGTCACCAGCGCCACGGACACTACCGCCGAACAAGGAGATGCTGTTACCGTCACCGTTCAACATAGCAACGGTCGGCACGCCTGATGGACTGCCATAGTAGACCCTTACGCGCCCGGTCGTATTGGGGGGCAGGTACGGTTCACCTGCAACAAAATCCGCGTAGCCGTCACCATTGATGTCGCCTGCCCCACCGACTCTCATACCCAACCGGACACCGCTCAGGTTCCCCTCGTCGCTGAAGGACGGCGTTGATGACAGCCCGGACGGCCCGCCAAGGAACAGGAACAGCCCTCCCTCGCCGGACTCGCCGTTGCTGTAGCCGTATGCCGAAATAACCACGTCGCTGTAGCCGTCACCATTGACATCGCCCACCCCGTCGAGGGACGAACCAAAAGTTGCGCCTGCGGAATCGATCTCCTTGACCCAGGCGGGCACTGTCGACAGGCCACCCGGACCGCCGAGATACAGATACGCGCGCCCCTCATCGGTCTGCCCACCGTCGTAGCCCTGCGCACCGATAATGACATCGGCGAATCCGTCGCCGTTGACATCACCCGCGCTCGCGACCGAAAAACCAAAGTTTGCACCCGCCTGATTGCCTTCGGCCATCCAGGCGGCAGTCGTCAGCAATGGATCGACCACAACCGGGTAAGCTGCGCCGGAATCATCGACGCGAACGCGGATCCGATTGTCGGCGACCTCGAATGACGCAGGGAGCGTGCGCCCGTCGGCGTCGAATGCGTGCAGTTTGCCGTACTCCAGCACCGGCCGGCCATCAAACCAGAACGCTACCCCCTGACTGGTGCCCCGCACCTCGACGCCCGCGACCTCAACAACAATGTTCAAATCACCGTCACCTGTTGGCCGTGACGCGATCGTCCACCCCTGTTCGAGGCCTCGATCGTCATTGACGAACCATTCTTCAATGCCGGCCCGCGCGTAACTGACCCGATTGCCATCACGCTGAGGCTGCGCCACCGGCAACGGTGACAGACTGTTTTCGCGGCCTGCCGCAGTCGTTTGCAACTGGAGGACCCAGTCGGGCGAAGACGCAGTCCGTGGGACGACGGCAACCCGATCCTGGAAGTAGTATGTCCGCAAGTTCTGCGCCCGATTCGGTGACTGCAGGATTTTTCCAGTCGCCCGGGAAACCAGCACGTCCGCGCCTGGCGCGCCATTCTTTGCCGCGGCAACAAGCTGCGCCGGAACCGCCGCGCGCGCCTGATACTCCTGCTCGTTCAGGCGCTTCTGTACCGTAGCCAACCAGCTTGCATCAGCCCCGGCTGCCTGCGCGGCGGCCGGGATGACAGGCGTGCCGGGCGCCCCGATCTGGCCACCAGATGAGCTGCTGTCCGCGACGAAGTCACCATCCAGATACCTGGTGATCCAGGCACCGACAGCGACTGACGCCAGTGCACCAATGAGAAACAGCCGCAGCGACCCGCGCCGCAGCTTACGAGAGGTTTCCATTTCCAATCTTGCGTTCTTCGCCACAGCCAGGCCTCCTCATAAAACGCCGTGTCAAAAAAACAAAACCGAACTGGATATTCGTATGTATGGGACGGGAAGTACAACTATCAAAAAACGCGCTACATGTCAAGAGTCCCTGTTTGGTCACGAAAATCACGGGGACACAGTGACACTCAACCCGAAGAATGATGCGCCGCCGGACGCGACACGCGAACGGCGCACGGCGCCCGCCAGGCCGCTGACGTTACGACAAGTCGACTCGGTTGCCGGTCCGGAAGATGTCGCAGTTCCCCGGGCGCCGCTTCGGCCGAAACGTGTGCCTGCCTCGCCGCGCAACGGGTCAGGGCAGTGGTCTCAACCTGCCTGGAGCCAACGATAATCCACCGCGGGCTGAATCAATAGAAACGCCATTCGTTTTATTCCTGAGAAACCGGTGAATCGCGCGCACCTCAAGCAGGAACGAACACCCCGTCGCAGTCGGCCATCCAGTTCAGGCCGCCGTGTGGTCCTCGACCAGCGCCGCGACGGCCGGGATGGCTTCCCCGACGAGTCGTTCGGCCAGGCCGCGCAGGCGGTTATAGGTCATGACCAGAAACGGCTTGCCAACGCGGTCGCGCTCGCGGTCGGTCACGCGGAGCAGTGCGGCAACGAGTTCATCCCGATGCGATTCGACCCAGGCGGCGAACGGTTCGTCGCCGCCGGTCTCGCGCAGCCAGTGCTGATAGACCGGATCGACCTCTTCGGCAAACTCATCGGCGAGCTTGTCGAAGACGTTTTCGATCAGCCTGCCGCCTTCGAGCTTGCCGACCTGGTGGTAAGCGAGTCTGACGAGGCGTCCAGACATGCCCGTACGGGCTTCGACCTCGGCATCGAGCACGGCACAACAGCCGTCGATGAATCGTTGCCGTCTGGCGGGATCTCGAACCACCTCGCTGATGGAATTCAATCGAGTCATGTTCGTCAGGAGGTGCTGTGGATCAGCTCGATAATCGCATCCGAGAACTCATCGGGCGAGTCCTCCTGCAAGAAATGGCCGCCGCGAACGGTGCGATGTGGAAGCCCCTTCGCCCCCGGAATCCGCTCTTGCATATAACGGTCTCCGCCGCGCGTGATCGGATCGCCATCACTGAAACAGGTCAGAAACGGTTTGTCCCACTGTTCCAGCACGCGCCAGGCAGCCTGATTGGCCGCGGCTCCGGGATGCTCCGGCGACGTGGGCACGAGTTCGGGAAAGGCGCGCGCACCGGCCAGATGCCGACGATGCGGAAATGGCGCGCGGTATGCGGCCAGCTCGCGCCGGCTGAGCCGCCGCTTCGTGCCAACCTGCAAAATGCCGGCGACCGGAAACACCGGCGTGTACTTTGCGAACGCGCGCCAGACATGAAACGCCGCCGGCACCTTTTCGTGCCCCGTTGGCAGCATGCCGTTGCCGATCACGACGCGGGCAAAGCGATCGGGCAGTTCGGCAACCAGCCGCAGACCGATCAGCGAACCCCAGTCCTGGCCGACCAGCGTGATCTCGTTGAGGTCGAGCAGTTCGATCCAGCGCCGCACCCAGCCGACGTGCCGCGCGTACGTATACGCCGCCGGATCACTGAACTTGTCCGAACGGCCAAAACCGATCAGGTCTGGCGCGAGCACACGAAACCCGGCCTTGACGCACCGGGCGATCATGAAGCGGTACAGGAACGACCAGGAAGGCTCGCCGTGCAACATGACGATCGTCGGCGCACCCGACATTCCCTCGTCGATGTAATGCATCCGCAGGTCGTCTTCGTCGACAACCACAAAGTGCGGCCGCCAGGGATAGTCGGGAAGATCCCGGAATCGGGCTTTCGGGGCGCGCAGGATGTCCATCGTCGGCTCCTTTCGGGTCTCTGTCAGACCAGCATATCGTGAAACAGCCAGGCGACCTGCGCCCAGCCGACCAGTAGTCCGAGTACCGCGCCGATCGCGATCAGGATCCACTCTTCCTGCTGAAACACGGGCCGCAGCAGCCCTTCGAACGCTTCGGGCTCCATCGCTACCATATTGTCGACGATTTCGCGGTGCACATCCACCGTGTCACGAATGAAGCGCGTCAGGAAGCCGTCGGGTTGCCGCAGGCGCAGATCGATTTCGGCGAGCGCCTGCGCGCGAATCGACTCCAGATTCGTCTGCGCCAGGACACCGGCGGCGAGCGGATGGTTGCGGAACCGTTCGATAGCTGCATCGAGATGCTTGCGGACAATCTGCATCAGCAGTTCTCCACGGGGTCCCGTCGTCATGTAGTGCACGAGTACATCCGGGTCGAGCACGATCGCGGCGACTTCGGCGGCAATCCCCTCGGCCATCTCCTTCTGCCTGCGGTGCAGCAGCCCCTGTACAACGAACGGACCGATGCGCTTCGGTTCCTTGGGATCAAAGATCAGATTGATCGCGAGCCAGTTGGTGATGTAGCCGACGACGAATCCGGCGGCCGGCAGCAGCCACCAGCTCGGCCAGATGATCCAGACGATCATCTGCGGGATACCAAACAGGAAGCCGAAGTAGAACCCGGAATTGCGGATGAAGTTCAGCTCGGGTCCCCCAACGCGCTGGAAGATCTCGGCCAGCAGGTAGCGGCGCTGATTGAGCGTGTCCTTGACGATGAACCTCAGGTCGAGAATTTTGTCGATATTGGCGGCGACATCGTCCAGGGCCTCGGCCACGATCGCTTCGACTTCGTCTCTGACCAGCGTTCGCAACTGCGCCCAGGCGGCATCATCCAGCGACTGGATCAGCGCCGGCGCGACGCGCTCGACCTGTTCCCGCAGGCCTTTGTCCAGCCATTCGTCGAGCAGATCACTGTTCTCGAGAAACTGGCGCGGATCGAACCCGTCGAAGATTTTGCGCAAATCCAGCAAATGCGCGGCGACAAGCTCCGAAGCATACTCCGCGGCCTTCGGTGTGAATCGAGGGATGATCCCCTGCCAGCCGAGCCACGGATGCAACCCGACGAACTCCTTCGGACGGAACATCATCAGGACCGCAACGGCGTTGGTGCCGTAGCCGACCGCACCCGCGATCAACGGAATCAGCAGAATGGTGGGATTTGCAGCGAAGCTGTCGAACCAGTGCATTCAGTGGTTCCGTCACAAACCGTGTTCGAAGCAAAGTGTGTCGACTTTCAGTGTACATGCTCACCGCTTGGTAGAATGAGCGCAATTCAAACAGTTGATTTCCCGGAGTTCCGCACGATGTTCGCGAAACGCTTTCTGGCAATCATTCCAGCCTGCCTGTCCGTGACCTTCCTGGGGTGTGACAGTGGCTCGTGGTCCCCACCAGATGTACCGACAACGGTGGCCAAGGCCGAAATCGACTGCGCGACACCTGTAAAAACGACCGAAGGTGAGGTCGTCGGCACCGCGGCCAGCAGTGATGCATGCGCGTGGCAGGGCATCCCCTTTGCTGCGCCACCGACGGGCGAACGGCGCTTTCGCCCACCCGAGCCGCCGGCGAGCTACGGCACCCTCGACGCCACCACATACCGCCCTGACTGCCCACAAATCCTGACGGGATTTCTGGCTCCGGCCGGGACGGACGAGGACTGCCTGTTTCTCAACATCTGGCGCCCCTCGGTTGATACCGGCCACGGACTCGACAATCTGCCGGTCATGGTGTTCATCTACGGTGGAGCGTTCCAGCTCGGCGGCGGTTCGTGGTTCCTGTATGAGGGAACCGACCTGACGCGCCACGGCGTCGTCGTCGTCACCTTCAATTACCGCCTGGGCCCGGCCGGTTACCTTGCACATCCCGACCTGGTGACTGACAACAGCAAGGGCGCCAACGGTAGCTGGGGCACACTGGACCAGATCGCCGCGCTGGACTGGGTGCAACAGAATATTCGCAATTTCGGCGGCGACCCGGACAACGTAACCGTGTTCGGCGAGTCGGCGGGCGCCATCAGCACATGCCAGATGATCGCCTCGCCGCTGGCCGAGGGCCGGTTCCAGCACGCGCTGATGGAAAGCGGCAACTGCGTCGCCGGCACGCCAAAACAAAGCTTTGCACAAACCGTGCAGTACCTGACCGAGGCGGGCTGCCCAACCACAGGCGCCGCGGCCATCGATTGCCTCCGTGACAAGACGCCCCAGGAGCTGTGGGATGCGGTCACGCTGGACACGTCGTTCGCGTTCTGGCCGCACGTCGATGGCGTCGCGCTGAAACAGCAGCCGATCGACGCCATCGAGTCGGGATCAGCGAGTGACGTTGACCTGATCGCCGGATTCAACGACGACGAAATGACCGTCGTGCGCCTGCTGCCGGTGTTCTCGAAATCCCGAAACATGGACTGGGACAGTTTCTACGCCTTGATCGCCGATGAGTACGGCAGCGAGGTCGCAAACGCCGTACGCGAGAATTACGCCGCAGAGGAATACGACAGTCCGGTCGAGCTGTGGTTCGATGTACTCGAAGATCACATTTTCACCTGCAGCTCCATGTCTGCCGTGCAGGCACTCGGAAGTACGCGACGAACCTACATGTATGACTTTGCGGTCGAACCGGGTGCCTTCGATACCGAGCCATGGGTTCGCACGTTTCACTCGCTCGAGTTGTCCTTTGTATTTGGCAACAGCGCCTTTTTGCAGCTTTTCTACCACAATGACGACTCGGCCGAACGCATCATCCGACAGAGTGAAATCGTTCAACGATACTGGACGCGGTTTGCGCGCACTGGCGACCCGAACGGCGACGATGATCCGCGCTGGCCAGAATACAAGGAAGACCGCACGATCATGCATCTCGATGAGGCGCCGGATCCACTCCCCGGTTTCAAAGCCGGGGCGTGCGACTTCTGGAACAAGGTCCTGCCGCGCAACAACGACGACCTGTTTCACTACATGGCGCGCCTGAATTTCTACGACAGCGAAAATATCGCCATTGAACTGCCCTTCTGACGCCGCCGCAAAGCGATGATCGTCCAGATCTGGAACGATCACTGCAGACTGATCACGCAGGAGCAGCACGCATTGCTGTCCGGCGTGCTCGCCGAGGCGTGGGCCGATGGCGGCAACGAGACGTTGCATCCGATGTTGCGTCAGGCGATCGGCCTGCACGACAACGCCTGGCGGGCAGCAGACCGTGCACCGCGCTGGAACCCGGATACGAGCGGGATTCATGATTTCGTTTCGATTCCCGATGACGAACGCCTGTTGCTGTACGGCGGCGGACTGGATCAGCTTGAGCGTGTACACCCGTACATCGCCGCGCTGGTCAGCATGCACTACACGCGCTTCAGCGGCACCGTCCATCTCGAGTCCCTTCAAAAACAGGAATCGGCGCGCCGCGAACGACTGGCGCAACTTTGTGGCTTCCCGAATCGCGACATCCTGGAACAGTCGCTGACACTTGATCTGAAGTGGTTGCAGTTTTTCGATGCACTGAGCCTGTGGATCTGCCTGACCACACCAGGCATTCGCGAGGACACGATTCCAGCCTGGATCACGCCGGAACGATGGGCGGTGATCCCAGGAACGGGCCAGGCACTGCAACCCGTCTGGGCCGACCCGCGCACGGTCAGGCTGCAGCCGTTTCCGTGCCGCGAGCCATTCCAGTTCAGTCTCTATTTCCGCAGGCTGCCGGCGACAGACTGGCCCTCCGCGGACGCACTGGAACAGGCCTGGGCCGATGCCCCGGTCGGTGTACTACCGTTGCGCATCGAACCGTGAAGTTCAGATGGCGGTGCAGTGCGCACCGGCCGCACCGCAGAGCCTGACCCGCCTCAACTGATCCGCGTGCCGACCGGGATTTCCGCCGCTGGCTCGATAACGCGCAGGCCGCCGTCGGCGGTTGCGCCGGCGAGGATCATGCCCTGGCTTTCGATGCCCATGAGTTTCGCGGGCTTGAGATTGGCCACCACGACGACGCGCCTGCCGACCATGTCTTCGGGCGTGTAGCTCTTTGCGATCCCCGATACGATCGTGCGCGGCTCGGCTTCGCCGAGTGTCACCTGCAGTTTCAGCAGCTTCTTCGACTTCGGCACGGCTTCGGCGGCCAGCACCTCGCCGACCCTGAGATCACTCTCGAAAAAGGTGTCGATCGCGATTTCGGGGGTGTCGATGACCATCGCCTCGGTCGGCGCGTCAGGTGTTTGTTCGGTATCCGTCGTCATCGCGGCAATCTTCTCCAGTCGTTGTTCGATCTGTTCGCTGTCGAGGCGGGGAAACAGCGGCTGCGGTCGTTCGAGCGTCTTCCCCGGCACGACCGCGCCCTCTTCTGCGCCGAGCGCGCCAAGCATCGCGGCGGCGGTATCCGGCATAAACGGCGCCAGTCGTTGCGCGCCGGCAGCGATGCCATCGAGCAGCGTGCGCAGCACCTTGTCCAGTTCGGTATCGCGGCCTTCTTTGGCGAGGGTCCAGGGCGCCTGTTCATCGACGTACTGGTTGAGGCGACCGAACCAGCGCCACAGAGCTTCGAGCGCCAGATTGGGCTGACGTTGCACGTCCATCGCCTGCGCAATCGCGTCGTCGACCGGCGCGAGTTCGGTGAACAGGTCCTCATCGACTGCGCCGTCAGGAACCGCGCCATTCCGGTAGCGCACGAGCATACCGAGCGTACGGCTGAGCAGATTACCGAGATCGTTGGCGAGGTCGGCATTGAGTCGCATCAACAGGTTGCGATGGCTGAAGTCGCCGTCGGCCCCGAGCGGCACCTCGCGCAAGACGAAGTAACGCACGACATCGCGGCCGTATTCGTCGATCAGAAAGTTGGGATCAACGACGTTGGCCAGGCTTTTCGACATCTTCTGGCCCTCGACGGTCCACCAGCCATGCGACACGACCTGCCACGGCAGCTTCGGCGAGCCGTCTTCGAACCGAAAATCGGGGTCGCTTTTTGCCGCGCTCATCAGAAACGCCGGCCAGTAGACGGCGTGGAAGCGCAGGATGTCCTTGCCGATCAGATGGATGTCGGCCGGCCAGAACCGCTGGAAGCGCGACGGATCGGGCTCCATCAGCACGCTGACATAATTGGACAACGCGTCGAGCCAGACATAGATGACGTGCTCGGGATCATCTGGCACCGGGATGCCCCAGCGAATCGAGCTGCGGCTGACGCTGAGATCCTGCAGGCCGCCGGCGACGAAACTGCGCACTTCGTTGAGGCGCGCGCCGGGGACGACGAATGGGGGATCGGCACGGTCGTAGAGATCGAGCAGGGGCTGCTGGTATGCGCTGAGCCGGAAAAAGTAACTCGGCTCCTCGCGGAATTCCACGTCGCCATGGCCGACCGGGCACTGCCGCGCTTCCCCGATTTCCTTTTCGGTGTAATACGCCTCGCAGCCGACGCAGTACCAGCCGCTATAACTGCCCTCGACGATATCCCCGGACGCCTTCATCGCACGCCAGAGCCGCTGCACCAGATGCTTGTGACGATCTTCTGTCGTGCGGATGAAGTCGTCGTTCGCGATGCCGAGCCGCTCCCAGAGCGCCCTGAACCGCTCGACGACCTGATCGGCCAGCTCGATCGGCGCGATGCCACGCTGCTCGGCCGCCCGTTCGATCTTCTGCCCGTGCTCATCGGTACCGGTCACGAACAATGTCTGCTCCTGGCCCAGCCGGTCACGGTAATAGCGGGCGAATGTATCGGCCACGATGGTTGTGTAGGCGTGCCCCAGATGCGGCACGTCGTTGACGTAATAGATCGGCGTCGTAATGTAGAATCGGTCGTTCATCGTGGTCTTTCGTGTCTGAAAAGCAAGCCCGGATCAGGAGGCGCGCCGCACCTGCTTGCGAATCTGGCGAATCGTTCTGACGACGCTTTCGCAGACGAATGCAGGATTGACGTTGGCATCCAGGTCGCTGATTGCCTGAATCAGCGCTTCGCGTTCCTGTACGGCCGCGCGCAGCGCCTCTGCGTCCTCCAGGAGTCTGCTGTCATTATATCGGTCATGATCCGCGAGCAGCAGCGACACGAAAAACGACTGGAGATTTCCGCCTCGCCCGCCCGCCGAACGCGCAAACTTGACGACGGCATCCGGGTTGTACCAACGCGCGGCGATGAGTTCCTGCCAGCTCGCGGCGTCCTTGCGAAACCGCTCATCGTGGAGGAGTTCAGCGCGCTCAACCGTACCGCCCGACGCCGCCTGCCCGGTAATTTGTTGCAAGGCCTCCGACGAAAGCAACGCAAAAGGAATCTTCGCCGCCCGCGAACGCAGCGTGATCGGCACGGCGCTTGGATTGTGGGTAATGCCAAACACCCAGAGGTGTTGCGGAGGCTCCTCCAGCAGACGCAACAACGCGTTGGCCGCGCCGGCGGTCAGTTCTTCCATCGCATCGAACACCCAGACGCGTGCGTTTGCCGACACCGGAGGAAACGGCGCCGCCCGTGCGGCCTCACGCACGGCATCGATCAGAATACTTCCGCCTGGTTTCTCTGGCGAGAACAGTACCGCATCGGGGTGCTCCAGTGGACTGCGGCACGCCAGGCATTCGCCGCAGGGCGGTTGTGACGCGCAGAGCAGGAAGCGCGCGGCCGCCTCGGCCGTGCGGCGCTTGCCGACGCCACGCGGCCCCTGCAGCAGAATGAAACGGCCTGGCGCGTCACGGTCGAGCAGACCATCCAGCGTCCGCACGGCCACGTCCTGTCCGACGATTGTGGTCGCCCAGTCAGTCATCGGCCACACCCAGACGCGGCGCGAGATCGGCCCATACCGTCGCGAAAACTGTCTCTGGAGACTGTGTTGCATCGACGACAAGAAAACGGTCGGGGTCCTGCGCGGCGAGCGCCTGGAACCCGGCGCGCAGGCGTTGATGGAAGTCGAGCGCCTCGCGTTCGATGCGATCCGCCGCGCCGCGCCGGCCGGCTCGCGCAAGGCCGAGTTCAGGGGGCAGGTCGAGCAGCACGATCCGGTCTGGACGGCGCGGTTCGGCGATGCGGCAGGCCGTGACGACATCCGGCAATGGCAACTGGCGGCCGTAGCCCTGATAGGCAATCGTCGATTCGGTATACCTGTCGCAAAGGACGTGTTGCCCTGCGGCCAGTGCAGGCTCAATGACAGTGCGGCCGTGCTCCGCGCGATCTGCGAGATACAGAAACAGCTCGGCAACCGGTGCCATCGGCTCCGTCCGGTCCAGCAACAGGCCGCGCAGGGACTGCCCAAGCGGGCTTCCGCCGGGTTCCAGTGTACAGACGTGCGCGCATCCGCGGCTGGTCAGCGCCGCCGAAACGGACGCGATCAACGTCGATTTCCCGGCGCCTTCGCCGCCTTCGAAGGTGACGAACCGCGGCGTCATCGACGGGCCATCTGAGGCGCAAGAAGCGCCTGAACGGTCGTGCCCGGATAGTAGTACGCCAGAATTTCCTGATAGGACATCCCGCGCTCGGCCATCGTACGCGCACCCCACTGACTCATGCCGACACCATGTCCATACCCGTGGCCGCTGAAGTGCAACGCCCCCTGGCGCAAATGCACATCGAACAGGAGGCTCCGAACCAGACGTGGACCAACAGCCAGGCGAAAGTCGTTGCCACTGATCCGCTTTTCGCTGTTCCCACCAGACCAGACGATCCCGGCCACGCGTCCGCTTGGATCACGCTGCACGCGCAATTTGCGCGCCGGCGGCAAATGGAGTCGCCGCGCGACGGTCGCCAGCGAAACGGTCGCCGTCCACGCGGGGACGCGATTCGAGAACGGATCCTGGCGGATCTCATAGTACGGCAGCCGAACCTGCCAGACGAACCGCGGATCTTCGGAAATTCCACCGTTATCGGCATGAAAGAACACGCGAGCCGGCGCGCCCCGCCAGAGAATCAGCTCCCCGTGCGTATCCGCAACCGCTGCGATGGTTTTCGGATGGGAACGCGGCCGGAACGCCTGGTCGTACACGTCGCCACGCAAATCCCAACCATCGTGGGCATCCCCGCGCTGACGCAGCAACTGATACACGAGGTAGGTCCGGCTGGCGACCGCCTGCGCCTTGAGCGCCTCCGTCGGCCAGCTCCACGCCATTTCGGTTCCGACAACGCCCACGAGATAGTCATCCAGTGGCAGCGTCATCACGATCGCGTCATCGGCGCAAACGAAGCGTCCGTGCCCTCGCCAGTCCTGCACCTTCAGCCGCAACAGGGCACCTGCAGGGCCTTCGATCGCGCTCTTCCGTGCGCAGACGTTGAGCTGGCGCAGCGTGCCCTGCCAGCCCGACGGCAAGATACGCTCTCCATCTATGCGCGCCGCCTCCTCCAGCGTCACCCGCCACTCGAGTGCCTCGTCCGGCAGCCTGACCCGGACCTGCTCGAGCGCCGCAAGACGCGATCGCAGGGCTGACCTCCGCGACGCCTGAACGCGCCGCGTGGCGCTTGTCGCGGCCGTTGGTGACGACGACGGCACGCTGGCCGCTGACGCCTGGTTCGGGGGCATCAACCGCTCCCGTAGCGGAGCCGCCAATGGATGGTTCGGGTCACGTTCAAGTAGCGGCGCGATCACATCGAGCGCCAGCATTTCGTTGCCCTGTTCCAGCCAGTGCATGGCAAGTTGATAGCGGAGTAGCGCTTCTCGCCCGGGGTCGGCGACGACCATCAGCGCTTCGAGGTACAGCGGCACGGCGGCTTCGAGACCTTCGCGCTGCTCCCGGGTACGGGCTTCGGCAAGAATCTGATCAAAGCGGGCGGCCTGAGGCGCTGGAGGCGCCGTGCGCGCGCAGCCGGCGGACAACACCAGCGCGACAAGCGCGATGACGCGCATCATCCGGCTGCGGCCGGGCATCAGCGTCGAAACAGGTTGTTCAGAAAACGCCGTAGAAAGCCGACTTCCTGCTGGACTTCATCCGTCGGCGGTTCGGTGGTCGGCGCGTCCGCGTCGCCGCTTTTGGATGGCGCGCGGTCGCCGCCACCGCGATCCGCCGTTGCGCCTTCGCTGGCTGCCGCCGTTGCGTCCGCCTCCCCGGCCTGCTGCTCGCCAAGAATCTGATCGGCCCGGTAGCGTTCCCGCGCCACGGCCGTTTCGGTCTGGAACTCGGCTTCGACGGCTTTGCCTGTCACGGAATCTCGCGCCGTCACTGCGAGAATCGACTCCTGGTCAACAGCAAACCCGATCTCGATCTGGACTTCCCCTTTGGGGCGCGCCGGAAATCGCAGCCGCAATTCGCCGAGAAATTCATTGTTCGCGGCCTGGCGGCTCTCCCCCTGGTAGATCCGGATCGCGACACCCGTCTGGTTGTCCCGGGTCGTCCGGAACATCTGGCTCTTTTGCGTGGGCAGTGCCGTGTTCTTGTTGATGATTTTCCGGAACTCCCCCTTGCCGACGCCGATACCAATCGACACCGGCAACACATCGGCGAGCGTGACCGCCGCTTTGCCAGACTGGATTGCCTCCGCAAGAATGGCTGCCCCCGCGGCAACGACCTCATCGGGATGCACGTCCTTGCGCGGGCGCTTTCCAAAGTATTTGGTGACCATCTCGGAAACGAGCGGGGCCCGCGTCATCCCCCCGACGAAGATGATGTCATCGACATCGGTCTTCTCCAGCCCCGCTTCACGCAGGGTTCGCTCAACGATCTTGAGCGTATTCAGCACGAGCGGCTTCGTCAGATCGTAGTAGGTTTTGCGCGTGACCACTTCATCAAAATTGATCGATTCGCCGGACTCGGTCGTCGCCAGAAACGGCAGACTGATCTGCGTCTGCTCCACCGATGAAAGATCGATCTTTGCACGCTCGGCTGCATCGCGCAAACGCTGCAATGCCACCTTGTTCTGACTCAGATCGATGCCATGCCGCGACTGAAAGCGCTCGACAAGATGCTGAACGAGCCGGTTGTCGAAGTCGATGCCGCCCAGAAAACTGTCGCCACCGGTGCCGACGACTTCATAGACCTCTTCGTAGAGCTGCAGAACGGTCACGTCGAACGTCCCCCCGCCAAGATCGTAGACGAGGATACGCTGCCGATCTCGCTTGCCGAACCCGTACGCAAGGGCGGCCGCCGTCGGCTCGTTGATCACGCGCAGCACGTCGAGCTCGGCCATCTCTCCGGCGGTGCGCACCGCTTCACGCTGGCGCTGCGTAAAATACGCCGGCACGCTGATCACGGCCCGGTCGACGCGTTTTCCGAGCGCCTCCTGCGCTGCGTCCTTGAGCTGCCCAAGGATCACGGCGCTGATTTCTTCGAGGCGAAACTCCTTGCCGCCGGCACGAATGACCGGCTCGTGCTGTTCACCTTCGACAACTTCGTAAAAGAAATGAGACTGAATGTCTTCCATCTCGGGCGTGCCGAAACGGCGCCCCATCAGGCGCTTTGCGCCGTAAATCGTATCCTGGGGGTGCGTCAGGAATCGCCGTTTTGCCTGGTGCCCGACGATCAGATTGCCGCGCTCATCGACGCAGACAATACTTGGCGTGGTCAGCGCACCGCCCGCGCCTGGCAAAATGCGCGGGCTGCCGTTTTCGACGATTGCCACGCAACTGTTTGTGGTACCCAGGTCAATACCGATCGCGATGTCGCTCACCGAGACCCCGTCGATTCAACAGATTCCGAACATCGTTTCCGCGATCAGTCTATCAGAGCCACCCATAGCCTGCCACGGGCGCCCTCAACAACCACGTCACGCTAACACGTTCGGATTGCAGCCATTTTTTCTGTGCGGCGACGCTCGGTCAGGTTTCGAGGTATTCCTTGAGCATCTTCGCCTTGACCGGGCTACGCAGCTTGCGCAGCGCCTCGGCTTCGATCTGGCGGATCCGTTCGCGGCTGAGATTGAAGCTCTTGCCAATCTCTTCGAGCGTGTGCTCGGATTCTCCGCCGATTCCAAATCGCATTTTGATGATCTTTGCCTCACGCGGCGTCAACGTCGAGAGCAGCTTCAGCGTCTGCTCGGTCAACGACTTGTTCTCGGTCGCCTCACTGGGTGATTCGCTCGACTGGTCGGGGACGAAATAGGCGATGGTGTTCTCATCGCCGGGATTGATCGGCTCGTCGAGACTCATCGGCTCACGAACGAGCTTCTTGATCTCCTTGATCTTCTCGACCGTCATATTCATTTCAGCCGCGATCTCTTCATCCGTGGGTTCGCGGCCGAGCGTCATATGAAGATTCCGGGTGACGCCGATCAAATTGTTGATGATGTCCAGCATGTGGACCGGAATCCGGATCGTCCGCGCCTTGTTCGCGATCGCGCGCGTGATCGCCTGACGAATCCACCACGTCGCGTAGGTCGAAAATTTGTAGCCCTTGCGGAAATCGAACCGCTCGACCGCCTTCATCAGGCCCAGATTCCCTTCCTGAATCAGGTCATTGAGTGGCAGACCGCGGCCGATATATCGTTTTGCGATTGAAATGACCAGTCGCAGGTTGGCCTTCATCAGGTCGTTACGAGCCGTACGGACTTCGGCTTCCAGTGCCGCCAGTTCGCTATTGAGTTTCGCGAGCTGGCGCCGCGTCATGTCGGTTCTGCCGAGCATATTGCGCACCAGACGCTTGCTCATCTTCGCCCGCTGCTCGTATCGTTCGCGCTCCTCGGGAGTTTCCGCGGCCTCGGCCCGCTCAAGATACTGCTGACGTTCAGCTTCGATCCGCTCGACCTCTTCTTCAAGACGCGCCAGTTCCCGTACGATCTGATGATAGAAGCTGTCTTCGATCAGCAACTTGCGTACATGGAACGCCAGTTTCCCCCACTCTTTCTCGAGCAGCTCAAGCTGGCGCTTGCGCGCCGGATCCCGGGTCGACATGTCGGCCAGACGTTCCTGGCGTCGCTCCAGAGACTGAAAGACGCTGACGTAGTAGCCCAGTCGTTCGAGTACGGGCTCCCATTCCGGCAACTCTTCGCGGTCATTCTTGCGCGACCGGAACAGCACCAGATCCTGCGTGTTCTGTTGCGTCAGTTCGTCATTGCGCGTCAGTTCTTCACCAAGCCGGAACAGAAAGTAGTGATTTTCGGACAGCAGTTCCCGGATCGCCTCTTCGCCTTCCTTGATCCGCCGCGACAGCGAGACTTCGACCTCTTGTGTGATGAGCGGAATCTCACCCATCTCCTTGAAGTACATGCTGATGCTGTTCAGCGCACCGCCGCCTTCGTCGCCGTAAAGATCTTCGTCGACGGAGTCGTTCTTTTCATCTTCATCAGAATCGGTGCTGACGAGCTCGATATTGTTCTGACTGAACAATTCGAACGCGCTCATCAGGACTTCCTGCTCGTCGTGGTCGAGTGCGAGCGTCTGCTTGACTTCCTTGTACGTCAGTTGCCCCTGTTCGCGTCCACGCTGGAGCAGATCCTGCAATACCTCGTCACGGGTCTTGGAACGAACGCGATTTTTTACCTTGGGGCGACGAGAGCCCTTACGTGCCTGTGCCATGCACTTCAGTCCTTCTTGCTCATAGTTTTTCTGGCTGATCGACCGGACAAACCAACGCGTCGCCAGCTTGTCCGGTATACTGCGTCGGGCAGGTTCGTGGGTTGAAGAATGGAACGGCTACGGCCGTCAGCGACACAATCTGCCCAGATTACGCACATCCCAACAATGGTACCATGTCAGATCGCACATTTGCAAGAACTCGATATCCAATTTTCGCTGCCTGCTTATGCCTTGCAGTTTGTGCCTGTACGTCCGGAACCGCCGCCCCAACCAGCGACATGACGGGGCCTGACCTGGCCGATCGCCTCTGCGTCAACTCGCACATGCCCGTCGATGACTGCGACGCATCACGGGCTCGTCGCGTGGTCGAGATGGACTGGCTTTCTGACGCAGGCATACGCTGCGTACGACTCGATTTCCGATGGTGGCGCATTGAACCGGCCCCCGAGCAGTTCAATTTTGCTGACTACGACCGCGTCATCGACGAGCTTTCCGCGCGCGGCGTGACCACTATCGCGCTCGTCTCAGCCGCGCCCGACTGGGCCAGACCCGGTGGAGACAGCACCATTGACCCCGCCATATTCGGGCGATTGATGCGCGTACTCGGACAGCATTTCGCCGGTCGCATACAATTGTGGGAATTGTGGAACGAGCCAAACTGGATTTTCTGGGAACCCGAACCGGACCTGCACGCTTACGCGCGACTGGCCGTCTCCGGGGCTACAGCATTACGCGAAGTCAGCGCCTCGGCCATCATCCTGTCCGCCGGCATGCTCTCGCTCGCCGACCTGCTGCGTGGCGAAGCGGTCTGGCAATCGGTTGACACCACCCTTACAGCCGCCCCGGCTCTGGCCGGGCTGTTGAACGGCATCGCACTCCACCCCTATACCTGGCTGCAAACCTGGCGGCCAGAACGCTCCGAAGGACCGGAACGTCCGTCCATCGCCGAGATGTTCGATGCCGCCGCCACCGTGACGGCAAACCATCATGTGGGGCACCTGCCGCTCTACGATACCGAGACAGGGTGGTCGACGCATCTCGTCGGAGAAACCGACAAGGCGCGTTATCTGGTGCGCGCGGCGCTGATTGCGCTGGCTTCGGGCGCGGCTCGCTTTACGGCATTCAATCTGAGCGGTGCCGACCCTGCTGAATCCGTGCCGGCCGCCGCCGAGACTGGTTACGGCCTGCTGCGATGGGATCCCGATCCGCTGGACAGCGACATCCCGGCGCCCGAGCCAGCGGGCATCGCGTTCGCCCGCCTGGCGCGCCTGCTGCAGCAATGCTGGCTGATCCATGATTCGGCGTGGACGTGGATCCCACGCGGCGATGGCCTGTTTTCCGTGACCTGCCGATCTGCGGATCGGCTTGTGCGGTTTCTCTGGACGTCGGAACCGGAACGAACCGTAACCGTGGCTGTCCCAACGCCATCCGGTTTCGCTCCAGTCTCGGCAACGACACTGGTGTCCGTGACGCCCGCAAACGTCATCGCACGACAAGCGCTGGTCGGCGACGATCCGCTGATTCTCGAGTATCGTAGCCGTTGACGATAAACAAAAAAGCCGGCGCCAGGCGCCGGCTTCAGTTAAAGCAAAGACGAAGATCTGAAATCAGTCGGTGATCGCCGAGATCTTCTTGCCAAGCTCGATCTGCTCGGGAGACGGCGGCACGGCCTGAATCTGCATGATCACGGACATATCACCCTCGACCTGAATCTGGCCAGCCATAAAGGCCTGCATGCCGGCCTGCTGATCGCCTTCGATGAACATCTTCTTGGCGATTTCAAACGGAATCTTCAGC